>NZ_JBRUGW010000007.1:0-66108 GCF_053206505.1 Streptococcus fryi
ACTTATCATGCAATAAGTATTCTTATGCGGTATTAGCTATCGTTTCCAATAGTTATCCCCCGCTATGAGGTAGGTTACCTACGCGTTACTCACCCGTTCGCAACTCTTCCAGAATAGCAAGCTATTCCTTCAGCGTTCTACTTGCATGTATTAGGCACGCCGCCAGCGTTCGTCCTGAGCCAGGATCAAACTCTCATTAATATTCAAGTTCGAGCTCTTCGCTCATTCTGTCTGCCGACAGATTTATTTCGTTATTGACAGATTATGTCCTTAAACATAACCCGCACTTTGCTTCGTCTTGTTCAGTTTTCAAGGGTCTTATGCCTCTTGCGAGACAACTACTTAATTCTATCACTTAAATTTAAACTTGTCAATAACTTTTTGAAAGTTTTTTTGAAACTTTTTTATGTGACTGTGTCTCACGAGACAACTTTTATAGTATAGCAGAACTTTATCACCTTGACAAGTATTTTTTATTTTTTTCATCCCTAATTGTCAAATTAAGCTAGACAGAAAAAGCCACCTATGTTAGCCTCAGATAAACAACCACATTTGTCTGAAAGGAACTAACATAAATGACCTATAGAATTCCTAGGAAATCTTTAAATTACCAAACACCATGCCAAGTTTTTCTGAATTGCTCGAAAAATCTAATTTAATTTAACAATTAATTTAGGATTAATAATAAGAATTAATAGTCTTGAACTAACCAAACACAATTTCTGTACCTCCTTTACCAGAAACCACTTGTTCAATGTTTTCTAGTGATGTGATAACAGCCTTGGCTTCTGGTCGATTTTCTACAAATGCAATTGCAGCCTCAACTTTTGGTAACATACTGCCTGGAGCAAACTGACTCTGTGCAATATACTCCTTCAATTCAGAGATTGTTACTGTCTCAAGTTTGCGTTGTTCAGGTGTATTGAAATTGACATAAACGTTATCTACACCTGTTAAAATGATAAATAAATCTGCTTCAACTAACTCTGATAATGTTTGACTTGCAAAATCTTTGTCAATAACAGCTTCGACACCTTTTAAATTCTTAGTCATAGCATCTTCAACTACAGGTACCCCACCGCCACCTGCACCAACAACCACCACTCCGGAATCAACTAAATGCTTAATCACTTTAGCTTCCTTGATTCCGATTGGCTTAGGTGAAGCAACAACTTTTCGCCAACCACGACCTGAGTCTTCTTTAAATTTAGCTCCTGTGAGCTCTGATTGAAGTTTTGCTTCTTCTTCTGTTAAGAATGGTCCAATTGGTTTAGTTGGGTTGTCAAACGCAGTATCATCTTCTGAAACAATGACTTGTGTAACAACACTGACAACATCTTTTTGAATATCTTGTGATTGTAGCTCATTATCGAGAGCATTTACCAACCAAAAACCGATACTTCCTTCTGTCATAGCTACACAGGTATCCAATGGCATCGCTGGATTTTTATCAGAATCAGCGGCAGCTTGTTGTAATAACAAATTACCTACTTGAGGCCCATTGCCATGAGTAACAATTAGGTCATCTCCATTAGCAATCAATTTAACCAAAGATTTTGATGTGCTGATAAGTGCAGCTTGTTGCGCTTGAGCAGAAGCATCTTTCGATAAAATAGCATTTCCTCCTAAGGCAACTAAAATTTTACGTTTTTTATCAGTCATGTCATTTCTCCTTCGTTTAAAAATCTCTCCTAAACAAATGAGAGGTTTAGGAGAGTTGTGTGGGGCATTATCTATAGAATATTTTTATTTAGCAAACGGATCCATATCTCCATATTTATCAAAATGGATAGTGTCGGATTCAAGATAATCAATAATCCATTTAGGGATATTTACACCGTTTTGTGCATTTTCTTGATATGTAAGTACACTCTTTTCTCCTGGGTACAAGACTTTATCATAACCTTGAGCTGGTTTAATCTGATGGAGTTCTGTAACACTTTGTTCAATATGCTCTTTAAAGAGATCGATGTCTGTAAATCTTGATGGGTCAATAACAATGAAAAGATGTCCTAAATCACGACCTTTCGTCAAATCAGCATACATAGATGATACATGTCCACCAAATGGCAAACCAAGCAATATACCACTCAAAATATCCACCATCATCATGAGACCATATCCCTTAGGACCTGAAATTGGTAACAAACCAGCAACAGCCTGTGGATCAGTTGTCGGAAGACCATCTTGATCTACTGCCCATGTATCTGGAATTGGTTTACCTTTTGAACGGGCATCTAAAATTTTGCCCCAAGCTTGAACTGTAGTGGCCATATCAAAAACGACAGGTCTACCATTTACACGAGGTGCACCAAAGCCAATAGGATTAGTTCCATAGTAAACATCCGCACCACCAAATGGCACAACCATAGGATCAGATTGACACATAGAAATCGCTACTAAATCATGATTGGCAAGTTTTTCAAGATAGTAAGACATTGTTCCAGTATGACTGACCTTTGAAAGACCAACCACAGCGACACCATTTTCTTTAGCCATCTTGACAATATGTTCTAATGACTGATTAGCTACATAATGCCCTTGGGCATTATCACCATGGAAAATGCCTGTACAAGGTCCTGTTTGTTCAAACTCAAGATGCGGCTGCAAAGTCACCCCGCCTTTGCTGGCTCTCTCTGCGTAATAGTCTACTCGGACAGCACCATGTGAATGGATACCTGACAAATCTGCATATACCAAATGATTGGCTACTTCCTCTGCTTGTTCTCTGGGAAGACCTGCTTTGTGTAATTTTTTTTCGATGAGATGATGTAAATCACTTGATGTCATCATCACCAATTGTTCATCCATAATATTTCTCCATTTCTGATTAAATGAAACTCTTCTTAAACCAAGTCATCAACCGACTTAGCAACTAGCATTGCTGTAAAAACATCTGAATCAACATTCAGAATAGTTCTTATCATACCTACAAAATAATCAACACCAGCAAATAAAGCGACAGCTTCTAAAGGTATTCCCATTTGAGGGAAAATAATAGCTAAAGAAACAATACTCGCTCCAGGAACCACCGCATTAGCAAGTGATACTAATGACGCAAGTATAGCTAGATAAATTAGCCGTTGAAAACTCATATCTATCGCATACAATTGAGCAACAGTAACAACTGTAATAGCCATATGCATGGCTGCGCCATTACTATTTAAAGATACTCCAAGTGGTAGAACAAGATTGGTCACTCTATCACCAATGCCTAAACGATTCATAGCTCCATCCATAGCAATCGGCAAAGTTACTGCGGAAGAACCTGTTGTTAAAGCGACAATAGACATGTTTTTGACACCAGCAATAATGAATTTTGGAGACTTTCTACAATAAATGGATACCACTAAAATCCATAATCCTAAGAAAATAACTGTTGCACCTGCATAAACTACTAAATACTTGAGTAACGGCAATATGACTGCGGCTCCCACCGTACTAACCGTACTAGATGCCAAACTAAACACTCCTAAAGGTGCCAAAGCCATTACCATCTTGATAACACCCATAACAACATCATTTATATCTTCTAATAGATGTAAAATAGGTGACGCTGGTTTTTGTTTTAAAAATGTATTAAGAGCAGCTCCAAAAATCAAAGCAAATATAATAATTTGAATAATAGTACCATTTGACAAGGCTGCAAATATATTTGAAGGAAAGAACTCGACCAAGGTATCAGAGAAAGATAGCTCTTGAGGCTCAATGGTTTCTTTACCAGCCAGGTCAATAACAACACCTTGACCTGGTTTAAATAATTGTCCAAATAATATTCCCCAAAAAGCTGCCAGTAGTGTCGACACAGCGAATATTAGTACAGTACGTCCACCAATCTTTGAAATTTCTTTGCCTTCTATACTACCTAAAGCATGGGTAATTTGACCAAAAATCAGCAATGGAATGGACATCTGCATTAATTTCAAGAAAATTTTACCAACAATGCTAACATGTTGTGGTAGGGTAGGGAATGCTAGCCCAAAAACAACCCCTACTATCACAGCTAATACAATTTGAGCAATCAATGATGTTTTTTTCATTTCTAGCATCCTTCCCCTATTAAAATCAATATCCAAATATTAGTTTATTAAGCTTGAGCACGTTTTGTATCTGTTGCAAACAAACCAAATATTACAAGACCAACTCCAAGAAGAACAGCGGCCAAGTAGAAACCAATTTGCATTGACCCTGCTTTATCTGAAATAAAGCCTGTTACATATGGTGCTAAAATAGAACCAGACATACCAATAAAGTTATAAGCACTCAAAGTTGTTGATAGCTTACCTTTAGGTGCATAAGTGTTTACATACGAAATCAAAATAGGGTCCAAAGCTAATTTACCAGTTAAACCATATAAAATGAGAACCGCAATAAGCAGTGTTTTACTCTGAACAAATGCAATCAAGAACACAGACAATATGGCTAGGGGAACAAGGGAGTAAACTAACTTTTTAGTACTACCTAGTTTATCTTTAACACTTGCAAAGAAGATTGCGCCTGGAATTGATGCCCATGGAACAATAGAAGCTACAAATCCAACACTGGCACCTTCAAAACCACGTTCTCCAATAAGGAATTGTGGAAGCCAAGTAATAATAACAAAATTAGCGTAAATACTACCAAACAAGAGCACAAAGGTTGCCACTAAATTTTTATTGCTAAAAATTTGTTTAAAGACATTCTCTTGAGATCCCTCAGCAGTTTGTACAACAACTGATTCTGCACTTTCGTCGTTGTCATAGACAACTTTTTCTTTTAACATAGTGTAGAAAAGTACACCTACAATGGCTGTTGGGACAGCCATAATGAAGAAAGGTTGGCTCCAATGTTGACCAGCACCTAAAACGAGTGTACTTGATAACAAATAGCCTCCTGATGTACCAAATGCCATACCACTATTGATGATAGCATTACCAATGGTTACCTTATTCTTAGGAATAGATTCAGATGATAAGGCGTATTGTGGACCGTAGTAAGCTCCTTGGGCAATACCAGCTAAAGCTCTGATAACCAAAAACATGGCAAAAGTACTAGCTAAACCACTTAAAAATGTTGCAGCAGCAAGTCCCAAGAAGCCAAAAGTGATGACTAACTTGCGTCCATATTTATCTCCGATAGCTCCAAATGGAATTTGAGCAAAGGCGTAAGTTAGAAAGAAGATACTGTTCGCAGCACCCAACTGAGTATTACTTAAGTTAAATTGCTCTCCGACTTTTCCCATAATGGGATTAAAAATCGTACGGGTTGCGTACATGAGGATCCATCCCATAAAGAATAGACCAACAACCTTAATCCAGTAATTGTCATTTACTTTTTCGACTTTTCTATGATTCATTTAATAGTCCTCCTATGAGTTTTATGCTAAAAAGGAAGGGCCAATACATTGCTTCAACGCTTATTCAATCACTTTATAAACACGTTTTACAACATTTACCCCGATAATGACCAATGTTTCGACGTCAATATCTTACATTTATTAAATATAAGCGGTTACCAGACAATGTTGACCAAGATGACTTATGTAAGAGTAATTCATAAATAGGAAACTATTTTTCAAAAATAATGCAACTGGTACATTTTGTTAACCTGAACTGTTACAGAACATCATGTTATTAACGAGATGTGCCAGTTGCGTATCTCCTACCGATAAGATTTTTTTATTAAAACACTATCTAAAATGAACCACTTGAATATTAATCAACAACGATTCCTTTTGTTTTTGCGTAAGCTTCTAAAGCTTTTTCAAAGCATCCTAGAGGGGCACGAACTGTTCCAGCACCTACTTGACCAACACCCGGTTCTTTATGAGCAATACCTGTATTAATCATTGGTGTGATACCTGTTTCGACAACTTTACGAATATCAATACCCATTACTGAGCCTTGGAAATCCCAAGTTGGAATTGTCCAGTTAGGATTATGTGTTGTAGTGATTTTAGCCATTTCATTTGAAATATCAAGAGCATCTTGGAAGCCTCCCGCACCTACAAAGCGTGTTACACCTGGTGCAGAAATCATCGCCATGGCACCAACACCAACAGTTTCTGTGATAGCACTGTCACCAATATCTGGGTTGCCATCTTCTTCCGTAAAGCCAGTAAAGTACAAACCAACCGGTGTATTTACTGGTGCAGTGTACCAATCATCACCTGTTTCAGCAATACGCACTCCGAAATCAACACCATTACGAGTCATTGTTGTTACAATAGTACCTTTGCCATCTGCACGCGCACTATCAACGATTACCTTACCCGTCGCCATCATGATGTTAAGGAAGAACTGATCTGTATCTGATAAGAATTTAATAACATCGTATTTTGTTTTTTGATCAACATTATCAAGCGACGTAATAAGAGGTGAAATCTCTTTTAGGAAGTTAAGTGTTGCTGCAATATTACGCTGATGGAACTCATCACCCATTGTAATCGCACGTGCAATCAAGACATTCAAATTGATACCGTCACCTGAAGCTTTTAGGGCTTTTGCAATCACTGGACCAAGAACATCCCTCATCCAAATCAAACGATCAACAACTTCTTGTGAGTAAGCACCAAAGCGAAGCACCTTACCAATACCTTCATTCATTGTACAGTAACCACGCACACCGTCAACTTTGTTTTCAACAACCATGACCGCCATATTGGCTGAAGTGATTCCTCCCATAGGACCTACAGCATGAACATGATGACATGGAATAAAGCGAACATGACCACCTTCGAGAAGGGCTTTTGCTTCTTCTTCATTGCTTACCCAACCTTCAAAGAGGGCTGCCCCAAGACATGAACCTTTCATCGGACCTGTCATGGTCTCCCAAGTGATCGGAGGACCTGCATGAAGCAGTGTTTTCTGAGCTGGATCATTCAACTCTGGGATAACGGATTTAGCTGGCACAACATCAATTAAGAATGGCTGTGCTTCTTTCATACGAGCAATAACTTCCGCATTCTCTTGATCAATTTCTGCCGCAAATGGTTCCAATGCTGCCAAGAGCTTAAT
The DNA here is from genome assembly GCF_053206505.1 of Streptococcus fryi. NCBI lineage: Bacteria > Bacillati > Bacillota > Bacilli > Lactobacillales > Streptococcaceae > Streptococcus > Streptococcus fryi. The sequence continues at coordinate 6,996 of NZ_JBRUGW010000007.1, forward strand.
CATTTTTTTATTACCACCAGCGCGAGGTTTCCAATTAAACTGTTCTGAAGCGCCGCCATACTCCTTGATTGATTCATTGAAGCTTTGAAGACCTATATTGATAACACGTGGCTTAGTGGTAATCAAATCCATTACCGCTTCACTCGGAGTTGATACCGAAACCAACTCACCCGTATATTCTACTAAACCTTTATCATTTTCTTGGAAATCATAACCTTTCAACTTAAGAGCTAAACGTACAGCTTTTGCATTACTATCTTCAATTAGAACACCCGCTTCTGACAGACGACGAACAGTGTTACGATAATCTTGCGGGTCTTTATCGGTACCTGTAACTGTACCAACAAAGTAAAGGTCACGACCTTCAGCCTTAGCTTTATCTAATTCAGCTGTAATCGCAGGAAGTAGCGCCCCTGCCATATCATCGTGAGCTCCATAACCTAAGACAAAATCAAGCAAAATAACACCTGTTTTAGGGTCTTGAGCAAATTCATGAATCTTACGAATACGTGTATCTGGGTCAATCATTGGGTGTGGTTTACCTTGCGTATAAACATCGTCACCTAAATCAATAATGTCATAGCCATCAGCTCGAAGAACATAGCCCTCACTCTTAGCAAGACTTTCAAGACCAAGTGTTTCTTTTACCATCATAGCCGCTTCAGAAGCTAGTGTACCTCCAGAGTAAAGCCCTTTAACAACTTTATCACTTGCTAATACCGAAACATCCTGATGGGAGATTGGTTCAAGATAGTTAGGTTTAACAGGTGCTTTCTTAGACAAATCAACTGCTATCTGAGCTGCTTCTTCAAGCGTATGAGCTAAGTAAACTTTACCTAAATGATTTTCAGGTTTTTCACCAAGGAAGATAGCCACTACTGGTTTTGTCACACTTTGAAGCAAGCGAACAACATCATCACGAACTTCTTTTGCAGGTGGTTTTGAGATAACACACAACACATCTGTCTCTTTATGGTTTTCCAATGCTACAATAGCATCTTTTACGGTTATAGCCCCAACCTCTGTGCTAAGGTCGCGACCACCTGTACCAATGGCATGTACGACACCGCCACCCAAACGGTCTATAATTGTAGTCACTTCTTGGATACCTGTCCCTGAAGCTCCAACAATACCAATATTCCCAGGTCTTACAACGTTCGTGAAAGCTATCGGAATACTAGAAATAATTCCTGTTCCACAGTCAGGTCCCATCATAAGCAAACCATTCTCATGAGCTAGTTTTTTCAAACGAATTTCATCTTCGACAGGAATATTATCGGTGAACGAAAAGACATGCAACCCTTTACGAAGCGCGGCTTCCATTTCAGGTGCTCCATATTCTCCAGGAATACTAAACAAAGCAAGGTTTGCATCAGGTAAATGCTCAAATGCCTCCTGCCAACTTGTCGCCACCTTTGCTTTTGTATCTGTTGTTTTGACAGATAAATCTTCTAAAAAGCTTTTGACTTCTGGTAGTACAACATCAATAATCTGCGGGTTATCACTTTCAACAACAATCATCAAGTCATTTGGAGAGGCTCCTTTAGCTTCTTCAGATAACAGATTTGTATTTTCTAGGATATCTTTATTAGCATCCGTACCCATCATGACCTGACTCATAGTCACGCCATCAAGTTCATTGATTCTAGCCGTCAATAACATGAGGTTGATAGAATCTTGATAGTTGTTTTTTAAAATCTCTGTAAACAACATGATTTTTTCCTCCTAAATGTTGCTTTGGTTATTTACAGCTTTATTATACCTGTCTTTGATTGCGTTTTCATTTGCCTTTTTTCTAAAATATTGCTATAATTTTTATCCACATTGGATAAAAATTAACAAAAATCTTGTTATATTATACAATATCATTTTCTCATTTCAAACAGCATTCATTTATTTTATTAGAGGTAACTATGAAAATTAGCGATTTATTGACCTTAAAACCTCTCGTCAAGAGTTGTTTAAGAACTGGAGAGATTGGATTAACTAATCCTATCGAATCAGCAATGGTACTAGAAGCTGTAGACATTGAGCGATGGGGTGTTAAAAATCAACTGATTTTGACCTCCTACTTTGCCCTAAAAGACCTCAACCACTCAGAATTGGAAAAATTTTTCGCTAAACTACATAAGATAGGGATTAGTGGTATTATCATTAAGCTCAACCGATTGATCAATACTACACCCGATTCACTAATAGCACTCTGCCTAGAACATGCTATTCCCCTGATTGAAATAGACGGACAAACCAATTATGAACACATTCTAACAGCTATCTATGAACCTCTTCTCAATAGACAATCAGCTCTTCTAAGAACTTATTACGATGCCAGTAAAATTTTCTCATCTCTCAAAAATGCAGCCGCTACCTATCAAGAAATTTTAGACCAGCTGCATCATTTAATCGGAAAAACATGCCGACTACGTATTCCTAGAAATGATTTGGTGTTTGACAGCGGCAAGATTATGGATACTTCATGGGAAATTACAGAAGTTTCACCGCTCAAAACAGAATATACCAATAATACCTACACCATCTCCAAGCTCGAGCACCCTACTATAGAAAAAGAACGTTATAAAATAAAAATAAAGTACCGCTCTAGCAATCTCATCCCTTTTTCAATTAGTATTTTTCAAGAGGAAAAGGAGTTTGACCACAGCCATATCATGATTGCCGAAAATGCTATGGAAGCTATTCAACATAAATTACAAATCGAACAATCAGTTAACCATGAATATTACAACATCTATAATAACATTGCCGCCTCTATTCTTTTTAACACGACTGCAACCAACCAGGAAAGGGACGACTTACTAGAAGAAACACAGATGAGTCAATTTGCTTACTATCAAGCTATTGGAATCGGAAAACATATTCAACACGATAACGAAACACTTCGACAACTCAGAAAAAAATTACAAAATATTTCACCTTACCAGCTTTATTATGAAAATCGCAAATATATTATTTTATTATTCAATCTTGACAGTCCAAAAGCGACTATTACTTTAAGAACATTAGAAAATTTGGTCGAAAGACCTTACGATTATAATCTTGTCGTCAGTAGTGTAACCTATAAAGAAGAAATTCATAATCTATTCAATGAATGTTTGGATATGATACGTTTTAACCGTGAATATCATGTTTTTAATGTCATGACAATTTCTGACTTAGGTATTTTCAGACATCTTTTAGATGATAATAATCAATTTTTTAGCACTGGTTTAGCTAAAGAGCTAGTTGACCTAAAAAAGAGACAAAGTGAATTGTTTGATACTTTCTTAAACTTTATTTTATGCCAACAAAATTATCAACTAACTGCTAAAAAAATGTTTCTACACCCTAAAACGATTCGTTACCGCATCAATAAAATCCAAGAAATACTTAACTTTGATTTACAAAATCCAATACAAAACTTGAATTATGCGCTCGCGACTATTACTGCCAATTTAAATCCAGACAAGTAAAAACACACTTCTATCAACCACTAAAGTTTCAATCGTTTATTCTTCCATTAAAGGACTTATCCACAACTGTGGATAAGTCTACAGTTGTTTGAAAAATTTTGAAAACAACAGATAAAGCTACCTAATTCTGCCTGGAATTCCTTTATTTAAGAGATTGAAAATTCTTATTTGTAATAACACTCGTTTTCATTTTTTACTTGTTATCAAACCTATCCACAGATTAATCATGGGTTTTCCACAATGTTGTGGAAAACTTGTTAAAAAGCATAGAAAGCGTGTTATAATAATGGGTACTAAAGGTTTGATGACGAATATGTGAGCAGTCTATAATAACAAACTTCTTAACCTACATCTTGTTATAATTTACCTTTACTGATATGTTACAAAAGACAATAAGCTGATTACTTTTTATTTAAGAGAGGTAGTAATGAAATTCCTTATTCCTACAGCAAAAGAAATGAGACAAACTAAAGCTATAGATGCTTATCCATTAATAGAAGAAAGCCAAGCCATCCTAGAGAGTATTCAAGATTTAGATGATGTCAAGCTAGCTAACATTTATAAGATAAAGCCTGAACAAGCTAAAAAAGAATGGCAACGTTGGCAAGATATTGCCACACAAAGAGCAACTTACTTTCCGGCTATTCAATTGTTTAACGGGCTCATGTATCGGCAAATCAAACGTGATAAGCTTTCTAGCGCTGAATTGGATTACCTTAACAAAGTTGTTTTTATCACTTCCGCTTTCTACGGTATCATTCCTGCCAACTATCCCATTGCTGAACATAGACTTGATTTTAATACAAGTTTGAAAATCAACAATCAATCTTTAAAAATGCTATGGAAAGAGCACTACGATACCTTTTTAGGGCATTGTACTGAACCTGTCGTCTCTCTTTTATCTAGCGAATTTGAACAGGTTTTTTCGAGTCAACTCAGGAAAAAGCTATTTCTCGTTGATTTCTTCGAAGAGACAACTGAAGGACAACTGAAAAAACATTCGACAATTTCAAAAAAAGCTCGTGGACATTTCATTAACACCGTCATTGCACAACAAAGCCAAACCATTGACGATTTAAGAAAGTTGCAGTTTGCTGATTTTCATTATCGACCAGAACTATCCACTGAGCAACAATTAACCTTTGTTAAAAAACTGTCCTGATAGATTGCTCAACACAAAAACACCTAACCTCAACGTTTAAAACATTGAGATTAGGTGTTTTTTTAATATTACAAGACTCCGTCTTGACATTTTTCCCAGATAATAACCTTGCGGCTCTCTAATGATTGCTGGACATCAATGATACGTTGATTGCTGGACCCTCGAAATTGCAACATCAGATTACGCTTCGTGCGATCATATCTACCATCAACCAAAATATCTATATAAGTCAGAAGCTCTAATTTATCTTGCGTTTCACACTGAAGTTCTTCCCAAGTATATCCTGTCCAAGACCAAATGTCCTTATCTGGAAGTTCTGCTCGGATACGTTTGACCAATGGCAATAAAATCCCCGTATTGAGAAAGGGTTCTCCGCCAAGTAAAGTCAGTCCTTGCACATAAGGTTGGCTTAAATCCGACATAATCCTATCTTCAAGTTCACCAGTATAAGGGATACCTGCTGCAAACGACCAAGTCGCTTGATTATAACACCCTTCACAATGAAATAAACAACCACTGACATAGAGCGAATTTCTAACCCCTTCACCGTCTACAAAGTTGAAGGCCTTATAATCAATGATACGTCCCTGACTCAATTCCTCACTTTTCCATTCTTGTGGTTTAGGATTATTCATCTTAAGCCTCCAAGTCTATCCAATATCTTTCAGTTCCTTGACGAACATCTTCTAAAACACCACCACAAGCTAAAACCGTCCGACGGCTGCCCTCATTAGTTTCATGGCAAGTGATTAAGACACGGCTAATATTTTTTGATAAACATTCTGCTAAAGCTAACCTTAATTGCTCTTTTGCCAAACCTTTACGACGTTGACTTGGTCTGATAGAGTAACCAATATGACCTCCTTTTTCAAATAAGCGATCATTTAAACGCAACCGTAAATTTACAAAGCCAATAGCTTCACCATGAGAATCAAAACTGACCATCTGGACATAAGGAACAGCACCCTCTCTTAACCCCAAACCTGATTCAGCATCATTGCATTGCTCTAACCACGTCACATAATCAAATGTCTCTGTCTGAAACCAAAAGCCATCTGTCGAAGAAGCATGCTTGTCAAATTCAGCAATCATGTTTTCAATCGTTTGGCGATCTTCTAAAGTAGGGCGACGTAAAACTAACATACTTAACCCTCCTTTATTGGTAAAGTCACATCTAAAAGCCCTGAAGAGGTCGTTGATTGGTTAATTTGATGACAGATATAGTGACTAATCAGACTAAGTTCAGCATTAACTGGATTATGCCCTGTCGCAACAGCTTCTAAAAAAGCATCAATACTGGACTCAAAGCCGCGCTTGTACAAAGTTGTATCCCATGAGCCAAATCCCTTTTGGATTTTAGTTGTCCCGTCATAAATGACTAAATCAGACAAATCTTCCAACTGATAGGTTGATTGGGGTGTTTGAACCTCAATCACTTCTCGACGACTACCTGATGACATGTTCAAACTAGCAACAATAGAAGACGATGCTGTCATTAAGGTAACAGAAACCTGACTTAGTAAACCATCATCTGTCGTATGGTATTGAAAATAGCCTGATTTAAGTGGCTCATCAGCTAAGAAAAGAGCTGTATCTAAAGGATGAATGAAAAAATCAAACAATTTAAACTGACGTTCTCCTGGCCTATTAATATCATTTTTTTCACAAAAAATGCGATTTTTACCAGAAAGAAGCTTCATTTCACGCACTTTAGGGGCAAAGCGACGGTTAAAACCAGCCATCAAAAAGGTACCTGACGATTGAGCCAACTCATACAAAGCAAGACTATTCTCATAGTTTTCAGCTAAAGGCTTATCCATATAAACAGGTACACCTCGTTTCAAAAAACGACTTGCTGTTGCCACATGGGCTACGGTTGCCGTATGGATAAAAACACCGTCCAAATCCACCTCTAACAATTCATCAAGTGATGAATAAGTTACTGAATTGCCAAAAAGAGCGGAAATCTCTTGCAAAACATCTTGATTACGAGTCAATAAATGCCATCTAATATTGGGTAATTGTAACATGTACGGCAAATAGGCTTTTTTAAAAATCGCGCCTAAGCCAACTATTCCAATGTCTAACATATTATCATTTCAATCCTTTCTGAATAAAGCAAAGAGAGTGATGTCAATCATCTCATACCTCACTCCCTCAATCCATTCATTAGTTGACTTTCTTAGTCATTTTTTCTAAAAATTGCGCTTTTAAATCGTTAACGCGAGCTTTTTTATCACTTTTAACACGAGAATGTTTGTCGTGAAACCTTTCTACTTGCGCTTGGCCTTTATAATCTAATTGGTATTTTCCCATATCGTCCTCCTAATACTCTAACCTATATAGTGTACCATATTTTAAAGACTTGACCCATTCATATGTTTAACACGAGCAATAATTTCGCGATGGCGTCCCTTAACCATTGGTCTAGCTTGGGGATTACCTAGATAACCACAAGTACGCTTGACAACATCAACAGTTTTGGGATCGCTATTGCCACAATTAGGGCATTTAAAACCTCTTTCTGTAGGTTCAAAATCTCCCTCAAAACCACAAGCATAGCATTTATCTATAGGAGCATTCGTCCCCAAATAACCAACACGGTCGTAGGCATAGTCCCAGACAGCTTCAAGCGCTTTAGGATTTTGACGAATGACTGGATACTCACAATAGTGGATAAATCCGCCACTCGCTCCTACTTCTGGGTAGACTTTTTCAAAATCAAGTTTTTCAAAAGGAGTTGGCATCTTACGGACATCATAGTGGAAACTATTAGTATAGTAAGCCTTGTCTGTAATGTCCTTCACGACACCAAATTTTTCAGTATCTAAACGGCAAAACCTGTCGGTCAAGCTTTCTGACGGGGTCGAGTAAACGGAAAAATGATAATCATAGTTATTAGACCAACTATCACAAGCCGCTTTCATTCGTTTGATGATTTCAATCGTCAAGGCTTTGGCTACTGGATTAGACTCCCATTTTCCACCGTAAAAGACCGTTGCAACTTCATAAAGCCCAATGTAGCCTAGTGAGATTGTTGCTCGACGTTTATTGAAGAGTTGATCAACATCGTCTGTTTTAGATAATCGTTCACCAAAGGCACCATATTGGTATAAGATAGGCGCATTAGCTGGTTTAGCTTCCTTAACTCGTGCTAAACGATATAGGAGGGCATCTTTCGCAATAGCCATACGCTCTTCAAACAGAGACCAAAAGACGTCAAAAGAGCCTTCTGATTCCAAAGCAATTCTTGGTAGATTAAGTGTGACAACACCTAGATTCATACGGCCTGAAGTCACATCTTGACCTTGATCATTTCTCCACCCCTGTAAAAATGACCGACAGCCCATAGGTACCTTGAACGAACCCGTCAACTCAATGATTTTATCATAGGATAAGACATCAGGATACATGCGTCTTGTTGCGCATTTGACAGCTAGCTGTTTGATATCATAATTTGGGCTTGTAGGTTCCAAGTTCAAACCACGCTTCAATGTAAAAATCAACTTAGGAAAAATCGCCGTACGTTTCTCACTCCCTAGACCTTCTAACCGAATCGTCAAAATCGCCTTCTGGATTTCACGTTCAAACCAGTTACTTCCCAACCCAAAACCGAGCGAGGTAAAAGGCGTCTGACCATTTGAGGTAAATAAGGTGTTGATTTCATACTCCAATGATTGCATGGCATCATAGATATCTTTTTGCGTTTTTTTGAGAGCATAGGCTTCTCTCTTTTCTGCGACTACCCACTCCTCAGCTTCTTTCATATGTTTCTTGAAATTTAGCTCTGCATAGGGAGCCAGAACTTCATCAATCCTATCTGCTGAGCATCCTCCGTATTGACTCGAAGATACATTAGCAATAATCTGAGACATTTGAGCTGTCGCTGTTTGAATAGATTTGGGAGAATCAACCTCAGCGTTACCAATCTTAAACCCTTTAGATAACATTCCCTCAAAATCAATCAGACAACAGTTAGTCATTGTAGTATAAGGGCTGTAATCTAAATCATGATAATGAATATCTCCTTTTTGATGAGCGTTAGCCACATGAGGCGGTAACATTCTTAGACCAATGGACTTGCCTACAATCCCTGCCGTTAAATCACGATGGGTATTGAAGACATCACTGTCTTTATTAGCATTTTCATTGACAACCGCACTATCTTTAGCTAGAAGTTGATTCACCGCTTGATTGATATCTTGTGAGTGTTCGTAAGCAACTTCTTTTTTAGATCTATAAATCACATAGGCGTTTAGCCAATCATTCTCACCTAGCACAGATAACTCTGAAACAATCGTATTATGAACTAGCTCACTGGTTAATCGTTCCCCATTTAGCTGAGCAAGGACTTGCTGAAAAACCATTGATAGTCTTTCTTCTAAATCAGCACACTTAATGCTAGTAGATGAGGCTAAAAGACTACGCTTCACTTTTTGAGATGTAAAAAGAGAGGTATGCCCATCTCTCTTGATGATAGGAAGACCTTCTATTTGGGCTACCAAAGTATCACTGTTGATTGGCATAAACACTCTCCTTTTTTATTCTGTTACAAGTATCACAAGTTTCATTATAACACATCTAGGAAGAAATGCAACAGAAAACCCAATATATTGTGCCTATTTTAAAAACAAGACACAATATATTGGGTAGTTGTTTATTTTAACTCAAAGACATCAAAATACGTCATGTCCTTTAAAGCAGCTTTTTTATAGTGCTTTGACAAATCTTTTTCTAGGCTATCTGATAAAGGAAGAGTTTTATTTACAAGAATATAAGTTGCTTGATGCTGTAATAATTCATCATCTAACAACCTACTATTCTTATTGTCCTTTGTATAAAGAACAGGCAAAATAATTTGACTAGCTGGTAGTCGATGTGAGCTCTGATAAATACGAGGACTGCTATCCCAAACGTAAATCTTATCACTATCTGCTGTTTCCATAACCAATAAATTTGCCAACTCATCACGTTCTTGATTAATAGGGTATTGAAGTAATCCCATACCAATAGGATATGCAATACCAGCTAAAATAATGATTGCCGGGAAAAACAAATGTTTCTTAAAGTAGAAACCAACTAGTTTAGGTCGTCTGATGTCCTTTTGATTTTTTGTCACCCAGACACCTGTTAATAGAAGTCCGAACGGTAATACATACAAGATAGGATACAGCCAAAGAGTTTGTGACAGTAAAGCCAGAATGCTATATATCACGGTAACGAGGCATAAAATCCAATATATTGCTTTCTGTACCTGCTCTTGCTTGATAAGCTTATAAAACAGAAACACACCCGTCAAAATACCTGATAACATCAGAACTCCAAATTGAAGACCTAAGGTCAACCAAATATGATCATTCTCAAATCCTAAAACGCTGAAAGGATATAGCAAAGTTTGTTCTAATAAAGGGGATAAAATTTGAACATTCAAAATAAAGTATAAAGCCGTGTAAAACAGTAAAACAAAGCCAAAACTTAAACTTAAAAATTGATAAAATCCTCTTGCAAAACGTCTGTGATAAGTATTGTGCACCAATAAAACAAGCAACATCACTAAATAGATGACTACTGTCTTAGGGTCTAATAATAGAGCTAGTGCCATCAGTAATCCATAAGCAATAAATACCTCGTCTTTCGCCTGATTAACAAAATACTGACCAAGGTAATAGAGACTCATCAATGTAAAAGGCATCGCCCATTGAATAGGATACAGACCCCCAAAGCCAATAGCTAGCTGAAAAAGATAAAAAATCAAAGTGAAACTCTGATCCAAACCATTTTTATTCGTCAGACGGATCAGTAATTTTTCAAAGTAAACTCCTGAAAGAAACAAAGCTAAGGATTGAACAATCACCAATGCCCATTCTAAGTGAACTATACCTAACAGAGCAATAATAGTATAATACAGCACACCACCAGTCGCAAAAATACTGCTATAAGGCATTTGTCCTTGTGCCATGCCTAGACCAGTATAAAGATGATGAAGCTGCAAGCTATTACCCAAAAGATCCATATAGGGTAGGACAACAGTCGTTAGACTAACCACAATACTCATCAAGAAATAAGCTATATAATGCGGCCAATTAAGCGTAATCTTATCTAGGATTTCCTCTTCCGAAATCGACTGTTCCGACATTTCTGCTTGATTTTGTGTTAAATCAATATCATTTTCTCTTTCCACAGTTCCCTTAGAACGACTATAGTGGACTGTTATTATCTCTTTATCACTGTCGTATCGTTTATCGTTCACAATGTTTCTCCTTGGTCAATCTATTTCCATTATAGTAAAAATGAGGTAGTTAATTCTTCAATTACCATTCAGATAGACTGGTAAATGTAAAAAGAGTTCGATCTATCACCTTAGATAGCTGAGTAAAGTAGACTAAGCATGTCAGAAAAAGACCAATCTACCTTACTGTTAAGCTATGATGTAAATACGAACTCTTTGAGGAGTCTTCAGTTTTGCCTAACAACTCCTAATTGTTTATAACGATATCTTCAAAAGATAGCAAAAGTTACTCAGCTTCATCCATGAAACTATTAAAGACTTCTTCAATCATATCCCATTCTGCTTCTGAGTCTTCTGGGATAGGTTGTAAGTCACCTTCTGTACCATCTTCATTTTCAGTATATGAATAAGCCTGAATTTCAACTTGGCCTTCTTCATCTTCTTCAGAACCAAACGGCACCAAAAGCACATAGTTTTTACCAAATTCTTCTTTACCATCAATGGTTAAGAGAATCTCAAATAAACTTTCGTTTCCATTTTCATCGACAAGCGTAATGACATCATGCTCATGTTCGTGATCGTGTTTGTGTGACATTTTTTTCTCCTTTTTCACCAGACTATCTGGTTTTTTAAAACATTCTATCTAAATAATTTTGCAATATCAACTGAGCAGCTAATTTATCAATAACTTTTTTACGTTTTTGACGGCTTAAATCAGCTTGTTCCACAAGCATTCGTTCTGCTTGAACAGTCGTCAATCGTTCATCTTGATACTCTACTGGTAAGCCAAATCGCTCTTTTATGAGTTCGCCATAAGCTTGGCTTGCTTCTACTCGGGGGCCGCTAGTGTTATTCATATTCTTAGGCAAACCAACTACAAATTTTTCAACCTTGTAAGTCGTTACTAATTCTGCTAGGCGTTCCAAACCAAACTCAGACTTTTCTTCATCAATTGGGATGATTTCCAGTCCCTGTGCTGTAAAACCTAACGGATCACTGATGGCAACACCAACTGTTTTTGATCCCACGTCTAGTCCCATTATTCTCATTTTAAGTTAATGCCATTTCCTTTCAAATAATAACGGACTAACTCTTCAACAATTTCATCTCTTTCGTAGCGACGAATTTGGTTACGAGCCTCGTTGTAACGAGGAATATAAGCAGGATCTCCACTAAGCACATAACCAACAATTTGATTGATTGGATTATATCCCTTTTCATCCAACGAGGAATAAACTGCTGTCAAGGTCTCACTTATTGCTTTTCTATTTGAGTCGTCAAGTTTAAAACGAACAGTTTCATCTGTAAATCCCATACTTACACCCTCTTTCATTACTATTTCAATTTTTATTATACACTAATGAGGCCCTTTTTTCAAGAATAGCCAACGATTAGATTAAGGCTTAACTTCCTCAGCACCTCTTACTTCTAACGACGCCATGTAGCGTTTAGGTGTTGTATTCTCCAAAGCGGCAAAGTTATAGCCAAAATTCTCAATAGTTTTCAACTCTTCAAAATTAACCTTAGCCATGTCAATAGACATGTTGATAACAAGGTCATAATTCTCTGTCACATCAAAAGAAACCGTCAAACCTTCTTTACCAAGTAGTTGTGCGATTGTTGGGTCTTTTTCAACCGCTGCGATAACTTCTGGCTTAATCGCCTGTAGGTCTTGTTGAGCAAGATTAGCTTTTGTTGTATCATCGAAAGGTTGCGTCAATTGAATATCAACCTTTTGAATGTCTTTACCTTTGTAGGTAATAGTTTCACGACCTTGTTGTTTAACCTCTGTTCCTCTTTCATACTTATAGGTTTTCGTTTGTACAGTATCATCAAGGCTTTCTTTTTTTGCCACTGTTTCTGACTTTGGTTTAGCTGGCTTTGTTGTCTTTTCTTCTTTATTGCTAGAACAAGCTACCAAACTAAGCGATACGAATAATAGGCTAAGCAGCCAAATCATCTTCTTCATATCTCATTCCTCCATTTTCTAGTCAAACCCATGTCTCTTTCAAGAAAGGGTTTTCCTAATTAGTATATCGAATTATCGGCCATAGTGCAAGCTAGAAAACAGATTTTAAGGGCTAGAACCTATGTTCTAACCCTTTTAATAGCTTATAACTGATTGAAAATAAAGGTAATTTCCCTTATTTTTAATAAGCATTAATATATCAACCTTGCTTTATAAGGCTGCTCGCATACGCGCCTGTGTATTCTCCACATTGCGAATGGCACGTGGTAAAAAGGCACGAATATCATCTTCTTTATAACCGACCTGAAGACGTTTGTCATCAATAAGAATCGGACTCTTTAGAATGCGTGGATTTTCTTGGATTAAATCGATCACCTCGTTCAAAGATAATTCATCAATATTATAATTCAATGCCTTAGCATAGCGATTTTTCGATGAGATGATACTTTCAACACCATTTTCGGTTTTCGACAAAATCGCTAGAATCTCTTCTTTTGAAATTGGCTCCTTACCAAGATTTTGTTCTTTGTAAGGTAATTTGTGAGCATTAAGCCACGTTTTTGCTTTTTTACAACTTGTACAACTTGAAATCGTATAAATTTTTATCATGACAACTCTCTCTTTCTATCTCATGATACTATCATTATAGCACAATCCTTCTAGGAGAAAGTCGGTCCCTAGACCTATTTTAATCTTCAATCTCAATTGTGTCGTCTAATTCTAATACTAAATCATTAACGTTTGAAGCTTCAACAACTTCTTCTGCTGTTGTAACCACAGAGACTTCCTCTAATAAACCATATTTCACACGTACTTGACGGTCAATTTCTTCAAAGACCTCTGGATTATCAGCTAAATATTTCTTCGCATTTTCAGACCCTTGGCCAATCTTAGTTCCCTGATAAGAGTACCATGCTCCTGCTTTTTGGATAATGTCCAAATCCGTTGCAATCTTAATCAATTCACCTGTCTTAGAAATACCTTCGCCATACATGATTTCAACCATAGCTTCCTTGAACGGTGGTGCAACCTTATTTTTAACAACTTTAATCTTCGTTTCTTTACCAACGTTGGTGTCTTTTTGATCACCTGTTCCCTTGATTTGAGTGTTCCCACGAACGTCTAAACGAACAGAAGCATAAAATTTGAGGGCACGTCCTCCAGGAGTTGTTTCTGGGTTTCCAAACATAACCCCAACTTTTTCACGCAATTGGTTAATAAAAATCGCGATTGTTTTCGTCTTGTTGATAGATGCAGACAGCTTACGCATAGCTTGACTCATCATACGGGCTTGCAAACCAACATGACTATCTCCAATGTCACCGTCAATTTCAGCACGTGGGACCAAGGCAGCAACAGAGTCAACAACAACAATATCTACAGCTCCTGAATCAATCAATTTACTAGCAATTTCAAGGCCTTGTTCACCTGAATCAGGCTGTGACAAGAGGAGTTCATCAATGTCAACACCAAGGGCTTGAGCGTAGGCAGGATCAAGAGCGTGTTCGGCATCGATAAAGGCAGCAATCCCACCTTCTTTTTGTGCCTGAGCAACGGCATGGAGCGCCACTGTTGTTTTACCTGATGATTCCGGACCATAGATTTCAATGATGCGGCCCTTAGGATATCCTCCGGCACCTAGTGCAATATCAAGCGCTAAACTGCCTGAGCTCATCACTTGAACCTTCTGTTCTGCTCGCTCACCGAGTCGCATAACCGCACCTTTACCGAAATCTTTTTCAATCATTTTCAAAGCATCATCCAGTGCCTTACGACGCTCATCACCAAATTTAGGGGTAATGTCGTCTGTTTTTTTTACTTTTTTAGCCAATGTTCTCTCCTTACTTATTAGGACTAATTCTTATCAAACTAGACCAATTTAATCATTCTTTCAATTATATCAAATTACCATCATTTAATAAAGCAAGACGAAGGTAATTAAAGGCATGTAAACAGGAAATGTGACGAACTTCCGAACGCCCTCTGTTGCCTATAGTGACTTCATAAGCCCTGCTCTCTGTTCGGGAAGCAAGACCAATGAAAACTGTTCCCACTGCTTTATTTTCAAGACTATCAGGCCCTGCCACTCCTGTCAAACTAATTGCAAAGTCTGTGCCTAAGCGTTCTCGTGAACGCTCTGCCATCTGACGAGCTGTCCATGCTGACACAACGCCATGACTAGCTAAATCCGACTTAGGAATACCAAGTAATTGAGCTTTTTCATCAATACCATAAGTGACAAACCCACCCTTGAAAACTGCTGAACTCCCTGGTAAGTCCACCAATTGTGATTGGAACAAACCTCCTGTCAAGCTTTCAGCAGCTGTGACAGTCTGTTGTTTCTCAAATAAGAGTTGGTAGACAGTCTGAGCTAAACTATTGCTCTCACCATAGCCATAACAATAACGTCCAACAGAACCTACCGCTAACAAGGTCTGTTCAAAATTATCTAACTTAAAATCTGCTTCTTGTTGACTATCCGCCTTAGTTGATAAGCGTAAAGTAACTTCTCCAGTCTTGGCATAAGGTGCTATTGTAGGATCTGTCTGTCCTTGAATAAGATCATCTAAAATTGTCACCAACTGGCTTTCACCAATACCAAAGAAACGCAAGACTTTCGAGTATAAGCGTGATTGACCAGATAATCGCGGTAATAGTTCTTCTTCCACCATCACCTTTAATTCATTAGGAGGTCCTGGTAAGACCACATAGGTAACACCATCAACTGTGATAAGCCCCCCAACAGCCAAACCAACTCGGTTAGGTAGGGGTGTTGACCCGACAATAATCTGTGCCTGACGCTCATTATTCGGAGTACGTTGATAATGTTTACGGGTTGCAAAAAAATCATCTAAACGCTGACTGGCATCTTTATCAAAAACCAATTCACGTTTCAAAAAAGCTGCCAAGGTCTGTTTTGTTAAATCATCTTCTGTAGGGCCTAAACCACCACAAAGAATAACCAAATCGCTACGCTGACGAGCGATCTCTAATACAGCTGTTAGACGGTCAGTATTATCTCCAACCGCCGTGTGAAAATAGAGATCAATCCCGATTTCAGCACACTTTTCGGACAGATACTGGCTATTGGTATTAACAATTTGCCCTGTCAAAATTTCTGTCCCAACGGCAATCACTTCTGCTCTCATCACAACCTCCTCTTATGATTATTCGTAATTAACGTGTTTTTGTATCTTAGCCTTTTAAAACCATTGATGTATCAAATGATAATTAATTGATGCTCTTAAACAAGCACCCATTCTCATGGTCATCAACAAGACCAGCTGCTTGTAAGAAAGAGTAAACCATCACAGGGCCGACAAAGGTAAACCCTCTTTTTTTCAAATCTTTTGAAATCAATTCCGATAAGACTGTTTTTGTTGGTGCTTCTTTGTAGGACACAACTTGATTGACCAAGGGTTTGCCATCTACAAATCCCCAGATATAGTCATTAAAACTACCAAATGCCTCTTGAACAGCTTGAAAAGCTCTTGCATTTTGTCTCGTAGCATATAGCTTTGCCTTGTGTCTGATGATAGTGTCGTTCTGTAATAAGGCATCTAAATCCTCATCAGTCATCTGAGCAACTCTAGCGATGTCATAATCATAAAAAGCCTGTCTGAACGCCTCTCGTTTATGCAAAATCGTTGACCAAGATAAACCAGCTTGATAGGATTCTAAACAAAGTAACTCAAATAGTTGTTGTTCATCATGCAAAGGTTTACCCCACTCTTGATTGTGGTAAGCAACTTCTAAATCATCATCAGCTTTTACCCAAGAACATATCTTCATTTAAATAGGCTCCTCTTTTTTAGTCAAATTTTTACTGTAAGTCAAATAAGTCACTAGCTCTCCACGTAAATTTTGAGTATTAGGTTCACTTTTCGTGAGGATAAAACCACATTTTTCAACCACACGGCGACTGGAACTGTTGCGTTCATCAATCTTGGCTATGACTGTTTGCAAGGGTAACTTTTCAGTCAGATCAAGCAAGGCCTGAACAGCCTCCGTCGCGTAACCATTACCATGATAGTCACGATTGACCGTATAGCCGATAAAAGCCGTCGGTTCATCAGGCGTGAGGCGTAAGGATATATTGCCAATTAAACGGCCAGTCTCCTTATGGACTATCCCAAAGCGCCCTAGTGGTGACTGAAGATTATACAAAACAAGTGCTTCTAAGCTTTCTGAAAGACTGCGATGAGCAGGATAGTCGTACTTGAGCAAATCATCATCGGAAGTGTAGGCATGATAATCTTCTAAATCAGACACATCCATCGGACGTAGATAAAGACGTGACGTTTCTAAATAACGGTTCTGGGCTAAAATAACCAGCGGGTGCATAATGTCCTCCTACTTCATCAGCATTTTAAGACTTGATTTAATATAATTCTCTGTCGTATCTGTAGTACCATCAAAGAAAGCTTTAATTTTCTTCAACTCACTTGCTTTGTAACCCAGAGCCAACAAGGCTTCTATCGCCTCCTCTAAAGCTGTATTTGTCTTAGATTGACTCGTCGGACTAACCTTACTATCTTCTGGTACCGCGACAAATTTACCAGCCAAATCTAATACCATCTGCTGAGCTGTTTTTTTACCAATCTTTGGAAACTTCATCAGATAGGTCACATCACTCTGGTCAATTGCTCTGACCAAGCCATCGTTATCATCAACAGCAATAATAGCTAGAGCCGTTGTCGGACCAATCCCAGACACCGAAATCAAGTTCAGAAAAACCTCTTTTTCATCCTCATTTTGAAAGCCATACAACACATGTGCATCATCTCGAATAACCTGATGGACATAGTATGTCACTGGTTGACCAACCTTGTCAGAAAAGCGATAAGGATTTGCCACATGTAGCACATAGCCAATCCCATTCGCCTCGACAACAATTGACTTGGCTGTCATTTTCGTCAATAAACCTTTAATGTAATCGTACATTTATGTCTCCTTTAATTTTGCTTTGGCAGCACCCAAGACTAGAATATAACCGCTAACCGCTGCTAAGATGAAGATGAGTTGAACACCGATTGGACCAGTAAAATAACTCATAGACACCATAGACGCTGCGATAATGCTACCTAACGGCTGAACCATGGATAAAAAACCCGAATATGAGCCAACTTTGTTTTCATCCATCATCTGAGCTCTCAATACTTGACCTGCTGGCATACTAATCATTTCACCTAACGTGTAAACCACAACCATAGGAATAACCCATTCAAAACGGTTTAGGGACAGTGTGAAAAAGACACCCATAACAAACATGAAGTTTCCGATGGTGTATTGTTTTAAAAGTGGAAGCTTGCTAGTACGCTTATTGATAGTCGTCATCAAAAAGACAATCATAACAGTATTGATAAAGACAATGACACTGACCATCTTGGCACCTGTTAAGACCGTCCCCAAAATAACCGTATCTGTCATTGCTTCCTTGAAATGAATAGGAATATAGTGGTCAATCTGCATCCAGACGACATTCCCCAGCAAAGCCCCCAAAGTATAGCGTAGAAAAATCCGATCACCGAAGACCTGTGTATAATTTTTAAACGAATCCATCACGCCAACACCGTGGTCAAAAGTCACATGAGCTGGCTTTGTCTCATCAAATTTGAGCCACATCACAATAAACGTCACTATCGCAATGAGCGTCATCCCAATCAAGAGAGCAAAGAAATAACTATCATAGAACAAACCAGCTGTCCCTGAACCAAGCATGACCGAAATATTAACCAGCCAGTAACTCATGGTGTAGACAAAATGCCTATTATCATCATCTGTCAAGTCGATAATCATAGCAGAGTAGGCAGGGGCTGCAAAATTAGACATCATTTCCGCCAACAATAAGCCTAGATAGGTGATAAAAGGATAGGTTCCCAGAGGACTATTGGCCAAAGTCATGATGATATAGCCAATAGCAACCCCAAAATTTCCCCAGTCCGTCACTTTCTTACGTCCAATGGAATCGGACAGATGACCGCCATAGAGACTGGCTAAAAAACCGATAATTTGAGTTATCATCAGGAGAATACCTGTCCAAAATTTCCCAAAATAATTCACATAGTAAATGCCCATATATGGAAATATGGCTGAACCAAGAATAACTGAAAAAAACTTCAAGCCTTCCCTCAACTGCAACTGTCTGGGAAGTTTAAAAAAATCACGCATATTTCCTACTTTCTAAAAGCTAAGACAAAAATAGTTAGCTATCTATCATCATAGTTGACACACTTAGACTAAACCTACAAACAAAGCTGCTTATTTATTAAGCAATAGACAATCTACCACATCATTCATACTTACCGAGTTCTCTCAAACTAGTGTGGTTTTCTTGAATACGTCTAAACATTTTTTCCATGTCTGATTTACCAAAGTGGATTAACACTGGTCTGCCATGGGGGCAATTATAAGGGTTTTGACATTGGCTAAGTTGCATAAGCAAATGCCTAGCAGAATAATCGTCTAACGCGTGGTTGGCCTTTATGGAACGTTTACAACTCATCATAATTGCTAGCTCAGCACGATAGGCTTTGACAGAAACCGTATTTGTCAAAAGAAGCATGTCGCACATATCATAAACACCTGATTCAATCTCGTTTTCTGCCATCCAGATAGGATGTTCTCGCAAGATAAAGGTATTCTCCCCATAAGGCTCCAGATTAACCCCAACTTGTCTCAAGATAGGTCGTTTCTCTTCCAACTTAAGAACATCTGATTGGGAAAACTCAAACAAATAAGGAACTAGCAGTTGCTGTAAACCACTGTCAACTTCTGCAATTTTATCTCTATAATATTCGTATTTCACACGTTCCTGAGCAGCGTGTTGATCAATGATGTACAGGCCGTGTTGACTCTGTGCAAATAGATAGGTGCCATGCATCTGCCCAAAGTACTCCAACTCAGGGAAGCTCGAGGTCTCCTCGTGATTAAGACGTTCTAAAATTTTGTTGACTTGAGTCTTGTTTTGCCAGTCAAAATCAGGATGGTCTGGCAATTCTTCAGTAACCTGCCTCGTTGCATATTTAACACTTGTCAACTGATTGTCAACAGAATGGTCTGTTTTATCAACGTGACTTGACACTGCCTTTGACAGCGTTAGAGATGGGATTTCTTCTTCAATTTTATCAACATCTCTTTCAAAACCCTCACTTGTCGGCATATCATATAGGATAGCTGATTTTAACTGAAGGCTAGTTTGTTCAGCAGTAACTACATTCCTAGTACTTGACCGAGCTAAATTCTCCAAAGCATCTGGAATCAGCTCCTGTTCTTTCAAGGCACTCGAAATAGCTGATGTGATTAAAGTCATCAGTTCTTTTTCCTTGGACAAACGCACTTCTTGCTTGGTTGGATGAACGTTGACATCGGCTAAGTAAGGGTCAATCTGAATATCAATCACAGCAATCGGAAAACGTCCTACCATCAACTTGCTTCCATAACCATCTAAAATCGCCCGATTGAGTAAAAAATTCTTAATATAACGCCCGTTAATCAACAAAGTGATATAGTTACGATTGGCACGGGTCAATTCTGGTAAGCCTATAAATCCAGTCACCTCAAAATCTAAATCAGAGGTATTGATTTCAATCATCTTTTTAGCTGATTGTAGACCATATATACCTGATATGGTTTGGCGTAAATCACCTGTCCCAGCAGTAGACATAAGCTCACGCCCTTCATTGATTAGTTTAAAAGCTATAGACGGATGCCCTAAACTCAAGCGGTTAATGATATCAACAATATGTGCCAACTCCGACTGTAAACTTTTTAGATATTTGAGGCGGGCTGGTGTGTTGAAAAATAAGTTTTCAACAATCACCTTTGTTCCCACAGGTGCCGAAACAGGTTCTATACTGTCAATAACACCACCTGTCGAGACAAGTAAAGTACCATGGTCATCACCCTCTCGGGCTGTTTTGATGGTTAAGTGACTAACAGAGGCAATAGACGGTAGGGCTTCACCACGAAAACCAAGCGTTCGAATACGGAATAAGTCTGCCTGATTTTTGATTTTACTCGTTGCATGACGGCGTAAACTCAAAGCCACCTCATCCTTAGCAATCCCCTCTCCATTATCGGTGATTTGAATTTTTTTTAAGCCCGATTCGTCAATCTCAATGGTGATCTGCGTACTCCCTGCATCAATGGCATTTTCTACCAATTCTTTAACAACACTTGATGGTCGCTCAATTACTTCTCCAGCTGCGATTTGGTTGGCTAATACTTCTGGTAATTCAATAATCTTTGCCATATTTTTCCTCTCCGTAGGGTCATTATTAGGACTATTATAACACATCTGACAAGCTATGATTGTCTCAAACAGCAAAAGAGGCTCAGAACACCTATTGTTCTAAACCTTTTACTAACTAAAATCTGGCTAGCCTTATCTTAATTTATCAAGCCTGATTAACCTGTTGTTGACAAAGAATGACGAGCATACCATAAAATCACCTTATTTGACCACCAAAAAACAATCACAGTAATTCTTTCAACTCAAATAAGGTCGTCATAGCCTGCATAGGGGTCAAATGCATCAAATCGATAGCCTTTAACCGTTTAATCAACTCTTCATGGTCAGTAGACTCACCAAACAAATCAATCTGTTGAGGCCCATCAACTAAAGCTACTGTTGTTTGATTGTCAACCAGTTTGACTGCACCTGACTCTAATTGATTCAAAATTAGATCAGCTCTCTCCAATAAAGTCTCTGGTAAACCTGCAATCTTTGCAACATGAATCCCATAAGATTTATCTGCTGGACCCTCTGCGATTTTATGGAGGAAAGTAACATGACCATTTTGCTCTAACGTCGCAACATGCAGATTGACAAGGGATGTCAACCTTGTTGATAAACTTGTCAACTCATGGTAATGTGTTGCAAACATTGTTTTACAAGAAACCCTATCATGAATATATTCGATAATCGATTGCGCTAATGCCATACCGTCATAGGTAGCTGTCCCGCGACCCAATTCATCAAATAAAACAAGTGAATGTGGTGTCGCTTTTTTAATAGCATAATTAGCTTCCATCATCTCAACCATAAAGGTAGATTGTCCAGATATCAAGTCATCTGCCGCTCCAATTCTAGTAAAGATGGCATCAAAAATGGGAAGTTGGCAAGTATCTGCTGCTACATAAGAACCCATCTGCGCCATAACACTGGTCAATGCCAGTTGACGCATGTAGGTTGATTTACCACTCATATTAGGACCAGTGATGAGCTGAATTAAGGTATCATCACTAAAGGTAATATTATTAGGGATATACTCCTTAATACCCATGACCTTTTCAACAACGGCATGGCGACCATTGACAATGGCAACGGCTTTATCTGAACTAAACGTTGGCCTAACGTAATGGTTTTGCTCAGCAACAACGGCTAAACTTTGCAAAACATCAACAGTGGCTAATTGTTTGGATAAATATTGTAAGTCCTGAATATAGGATTCCACATACTGACGGATACGCATAAAGATATCATATTCTAAACTAGCCGACTGTTCACGCGCCTCGAGCATTTCCCCTTCAATCTTAGCCAATTCTGCTGTACCATAACGCTCAGAATTTTTTAACGTCGCCTTTCGGAAAAAATGATCTGGCACAAGTGATAAGTTACTATTAGTCACATGGAAATAATAACCATCTTTCTTGTTATAGTCGATTTTGAGCGTTGAAATACCTGATGCCGCCTTTTCTTTGGCTTCAATATCAGCAATCCAAGATGTTCCTTCACGTAGCACCTGACGGTATTTGTCCAAGCGATCATCAAAACCCGTCTGTATGATGTTACCTTCCATAATCGTCATAGGGGCATCTGGCGAGATGGCGGAGCTAATAAGCCCCTCTAACTCAGGTAGTGGGTTAATCTGTTCAATCAAGGCAGACAAGCTTGGCGATTGAAAACTTTCCAGTAAAGTTTTGATATGAGGCACCTTGCTCAATGTTTGTCCCAGTTGCAACAAATCCTTAGGATTAGCCTTACCAAAGGATACACGACTAGCCAAACGATCAATGTCATAAACACCTTTAAGACTTTCAGTCAAATCACTGCGTTCCATGAATCCATCCAAAAAGGTCTGAATAATCTCTTGGCGTTCGCGTATCAAGTTGATGTCAACCAAGGGCTTATCAATCCATGTGCGTAACAATCGCATTCCCATAGCTGTTTTGGTCTCATCAAGCAACCAAAAAAGACTGCCATGCTTTTTACCTGTCCTAGCATTTTCCAGCAAATCAAGACTAGATTTGGTCGAGTATGTCATCTGGAGGTAATCTTTAACCTCGTAACGTACCAAAGGTTGCAAATGTTGCAACTCTCTCTTCTGAGTGTTTTCAACATACTGGAGTAATTTTCCTGCAATAGCTTGTTCAAGAGGACTAAAGGCATTACTAATCAATGTAGACTTTTCTAACACATGGCTCTCTTTAGAGATTAGTAGATTCATCTGTTTAACTAAGACAGTCTCTTCTTCCTCTGAAATAGGGTATCCTACAACAATCTCACGTGCGCGCAAATTTAAAATCTCGCTACGTACTGACGTAAAATCATCTAGGAGAGTGACAAAAAATTCACCTGTTCCCAAATCCATATAAGATAGCGCATATTGATTCTTATCACGATCAATAGCTACTAGGAAATTGTGACTACCATCTGCTCTAGTTGAATCAACTGCTGTTCCTGGAGTAATCACCTGAACAACCTCTCGTTTGACCACGCCAACAGCCTTTTTAGGATCTTCCATTTGCTCCGCTACAGCTACTTTATAACCTAAATCAATAAGTGTATCAATGTACTGTTGAGCCGAATGATATGGAACTCCTGCCATAGGAATAGGATTTTCCGCATTTCGATTGCGACTGGTCAGACTAATTTCCAGTAACTGTGCCGCCTTAACAGCATCTTCGTAAAAAAGCTCATAAAAATCTCCCATCCTAAAAAGCAAAAAAGCATCTGGATACTCTTTTTTTATATCCAGATACTGTTGCATCCCAGGAGAAATTTTTTCTGTTGTCATAGATAACTCCTCAAAATCATATTATCCAATGAATAATATCCCTTTTCTTTATTTGATTATGTTAAATCAATTCAGATTCATACATTTTGGCGACATCTTCGTCTTTACAAATGACCAATAAGGTATCAGCCCCAGCTATTGTTCCCAGAATATTTGGGTCAGATTGACCATCAATAATGTTAGCTAAAAGATCTGCTTCTCCTAAATTCGTATGCAGAACCAACATAAATCCTGCACGATTAACTTTTTGGACATAATAGCGCACCGTTTGACCTAGTGGCGTCGAAATAATTTTTGGTAAACTATAATATAATTTATGATTTTCATCACGTAACTTGAACAAACCTAATTCACGTATATCTCTTGAAAGAGTAGCTTGTGTTACAGTGACTCCTTGTGTTTCAAGATAGTCTTGAATCTCACTCTGAGTACCAACATGATTTTTTTTGACCAATTGTTTAATGAGTCGATGACGTTCCACTTTATTCATAATTATTACCTCAAAATCTGTTACAGACATATCAATTATAGCAAATTACGCCTTGTTTTGCACTTATCTACAAGCTCTTAATAGATAAGTCTAGTAAAATCATCTAGGCGATAGTGAGAAAAAGGGAAGACTGAAAACAACTCCCCTTTTTCTATAACCGTCATAAAATAGATATTTGCTTTTTAATCTATTCTTGTTTCAAAATACCATACCTGAAATATGACTTATAGTTGTAACAATCGATAAATAGCCTCAGCGTATATATCCATCGCCTTATACAAATCATCTAACACGATACGTTCATTTTCTTGATGCTCAGTTTGAACGGCATCTGGGAAACATGCACCGAAAGCTACACAATTCGGCATAGTTCTTGCAAATGTTGCTCCCCCAGAAGCAATCGGTTCAGTCATGTCACCTGTCATATCGCGATAAACAGTCATTAACGTCTCAACTAAGGGACTATCAAGAGGTACATAGAGAGGTGCTAAATAATCATACTCCTCGTATACAAGACCATAAGTCGCTGCAACTTCTGTCAATTTTTGCACTAACGCAACCTTATCGGCTAAAACTGGAATTCTTAAATCAAGACGTATCTCAGTTTTATCAGGTGTCATAGTCAAGCCAGCTAGGTTAAAGGATAGCTTACCTGTTGGTTCATCTTCAACAAGTCCAAATAATGTTGAACCTGTTGCATCATGTCCAATTTGTTCCAAAATAAAGTCAATGGCTCTATCTTCTGAAAACTCAGATATAGCTTCCAGCAAACGAACAATAGCATTAATTCCTTGAGCCGCATCTTTTGAGTGTCTAGCTAGACCCAAAACAGTCACGCTATCATCAGAGCTCTCATAATCATAACCTAGACAAGTTAATTTAGTTTTCACTTGTTCAACTAAGCTGCCCCTATAAGTTGCTTTCCCAGGTACCACATTGAAGGCCTGACCAAGTTCTAAGGCTAGTTCAGCATTACCTGGTCCATGCAACTTGACTTGTAAAAGACCTTTTTCAGCAAATGTCAACGGAAAACTGGAGTCAGGGGCAAAGCCCATTGTAGCTGTTTCTTCAAGCTGATTATAGCGTTGTAAACAGCGCCACAGTGTTTCTTCGTCCGTACCAAAAATAAAGCGAACTCGTTTACCAAAATCAACTCCAGCATCTCGTAATGCCTTGACAGCATACAAGGTTGCTATACTCGGTCCTTTATCATCCTGAGACCCACGCCCAATGAGATAACCGTCCTTGATAACACCTTCAAAGGCAGGGGTATCCCATTTTGGTAAATCACCTGCTGGAACAACATCTAAATGACATAGAATCGCCAATAACTCTTCACCCTGACCAATTTCAGCATAGCCATAATATCCTTCCGGGTCTATATAGGTTTGAAACCCTAGACCATCACAAATGCGTAAGGTTTCTTCCAAAGCTTCTTGGATAGCAACACCAAACGGTGTACCATTTTCTCCTTCATTTAAAACTGACGGAATGGCAATAAGACGTTGAATGGTTTTAACACAGTCCAAACGATGTGCTTCTGTCACAAAGGATTTCATATATCACCTCTCTGAATTAGAAGAATGTTGCAATGACAAGAATTAGGGCACTGACTACAATAACGATTGCAATTAGCTTACCAATATATTTCCACCATGTTGTAATATCAATACGACCAAGAGCAAGAGCTCCCATAACAATACCTGATGTTGGTGCAATCAAGTTTAATACTCCTGAAGCTGATTGGAAAGCTGTGATAATCAAGTGAGCTGGAACGTTAGCAAATTCACCAAGAGGTGCCAAAATACCCATTGTTGCACCAGCCAAACCTGATGTTGATGGAATCAAGAATGACATCGGCAAGTAGAAGATATATGTTAATACAATAAAGACTTGAGATGATAAGCCTTTTAGACCTTCCTCTCCCCAGTGAAGAATAGTCGCTGTAATCATACCATCGTTCATAACCACTTGGATACCACGTGCAACAGCACAGATAAGAGCTACACTAAGAAGGTCAGTAGCACCATTTAGGAAAGCTTTAAAGAAGGCTCCTTCACCCATTTTAGTCACAAGACCAATAAGGACTGCCATAAAGATGAAAAGCATTGTAATTTCTTGGAAATACCACGTTCCAAGAGCAGCTGATGAGCCAAATAATTGTCCAATAACCGGAAGACCTGTAATCGCATCATTCAGGTTTTCAAAAATCAATATTGGT
This sequence comes from Streptococcus fryi, assembly GCF_053206505.1. NCBI lineage: Bacteria > Bacillati > Bacillota > Bacilli > Lactobacillales > Streptococcaceae > Streptococcus > Streptococcus fryi. Next base: position 33,555 of record NZ_JBRUGW010000007.1, read on the forward strand.
GTTGGGAAATCTCCCCATGGGATTAGACTAATAATCATGATGAGGAAGGTTGCAACAAAGATCCAAATGGTTGCTTTTTGTTCTTTACTCAAAGTAGCTTCAACTGGTTCTACTTTGAAATGTTTCATATCTTCGTCACGTTGTTTATAAACATAAGATTTCGTAGGGTCTTTTTCAATTTTGCTGGCATAATTATAAACAAATAAAATTGAAATGGCTAACATCACAACAAAGAAAATAACACGCCAAATAGCACCGTCTGCAATACTGATCCCTGCAGCATCAGAAGCAACACCTGTTGCAAATGGGTTAACTGTTGACGCCAAACAACCAATCTGTGACCCAATCAAGATAACTGATACAGCTGTGATCGTATCAAATCCAACAGCCAACATCACTGGAATAAGTAATGGGTAAAATGCCATTGTTTCTTCACCCATCCCATAAGTTGATCCACCAAGAGCAAAGAGAGTCATCAAAACAGGTATCAGCATTTTTTCTCTACCCTTGTACTTTTTAACAAGAGAAGCTATACCAACATCAAGTGCTCCAGTTTCATTAACAACGCCCAAGAAAGCACCTACCATAATGATAAAGAAGGCTACTTCAATAGCTCCAGTAGTAACTGAATTACCAATCATCCCAACGACTGGTGCCATCACAACATTGTAAAATCCCTGAGGATTTGATTCCACAGCAGAATAAGTCCCCGCAATTAAGTTTCCTGCATCGTCAACCTGATATTGTCCTGCTGGAATAATCCAAGTCAGAATGGCCATAACTGTAATGATTAACATCAACACCGTATAAGATGAAGGCATCTTAAAGGTTTTTTTAGGTTTATCACTCATCTTAAAAACTCCTTTTATGTTTTATTTTAAAAATGGCTATCATAGTCTTGTTTTGCTATAGAACTTCATTATGAAGCAATAAAGTTTTTAAACATTAAGCCTTTGCAATAATTGTACCGCTTTCTGAAGCAATCAATTCACCTAAATTTTCAAGCGATGTGATAATCGCTTTTGAATCAGGTTTATTATTTACAAATGCAATAGCAGCTTCAACTTTTGGTAACATAGATCCCGGAGCAAATTGGCCTTCCTCAATATATGTTTCCAACTCAGCTACCGACACTTTTTCCAAGCGTTGTTGATCAGGTTTATTGAAATTAACAAAAACATAATCGACGCCCGTCAAAACAATAAATAAATCAGCATCCACTAATTCTGCTAAACGTTGAGAAGCAAAATCTTTATCAATGACAGCTTCAACACCTGTCAGGCTACCGTCTGCTTCCCTGACAACTGGGATACCTCCGCCACCTGCAGCAACAACAACTTGACCAGCATTCAAAAGTGTTCGAATCGTTTCCACTTCCTGAATTGCCACAGGTTTAGGTGAGGCAACAACTTTGCGCCAACCACGTCCTGAATCTTCTTTAAATGTTGCTCCTGTACGAGCTTCCTCTTGTCTAGCTTCTTCTTCAGTATAGAATGGACCAATTGGTTTGGATAAATTAGTAAAGGCTGGATCGTTTTTATCCACCACAACTTGTGTTACCACAGAAGCAACTTCTTTGGTAATACCCTCTCTCAACAAAGCGTTTTGCAAGGCTTGTTGAAGCCAAAAACCAATAGAACCTTCAGTCATGGCTACCAAAGAATCCAAAGGAAAAGCTGGATTTTTATTAGAATCAGCTGATAAATGTTGCAAAAGCAAATTGCCGACCTGAGGACCATTGCCGTGAGTCACAATCAATTCATCACCATTTTTTATTAATTTTACCAGATGTTCTGCTGTTTTGGCAAGGGCTAATTTTTGCGCCTCTGCAGTAGGATCCGTTGATAAAATAGCGTTTCCACCTAGAGCTACAACGATTTTACGTTTTGTCATCTTTTTTTCTCCCGTTAAAAATAATAAAGGAGAGCTGGAACTAAGCAACTTAGTCTCAGCTCTCCAAGCTGTTGTATATTTATAAATGTTTGTATTAAACTAATTTTATGATTAAACTTTTGGAATGAATAATTCTCCAAGTGTTGCTGCCATGACAGCTTTAATCGTATGCATACGGTTTTCAGCTTGATCAAAATGACGAGCGTATTTGCTACGGAAGACTTCATCTGTAACTTCCATTTCTTCTACACCAAATTTTTCTGCAACATCTTTACCATAGACAGTATTTGTGTCATGGAAAGCTGGTAAGCAATGTAAGAAGATAAGGTTTTCGTTTTCAGCCTTCTTAACAAGATCCATATTAACTTGGTATGGTTGAAGAAGGGCTACACGTTCTGCAAACTTGTCTTCTTCACCCATTGATACCCAAACGTCAGTGTAAAGCACATCTGCACCTTTAACAGCTTCGTCTGCATTATCAGTGATAAGCACACGTGCACCACTTTCTTTTGCAAAACCTTCTGCTAATGACACCACTTCTTCTTCAGGGAAGAGTTCTTTTGGAGAGAAGATATGAACGTTAACGCCAAGGATAGCACCTGTTACCAAGAGACTATTAGCAACGTTGTTGCGTCCATCACCACAGTAAACAAGTGTTAGACCTTCTAATTTACCAAAATTTTCTTTAACTGTAAGGTAATCAGCCAGCATTTGAGTTGGATGCCAAGCATCTGTCAAACCATTCCATACTGGTACACCAGAGAATTCTGCTAATTCTTCAACCATTTTTTGGCTGAATCCACGGAATTCAATACCATCAAACATACGACCAAGAACTTTCGCTGTATCCTCAGTTGATTCTTTTTTACCAAGCTGAATATCGTTTGCACCAAGATATTCTGGATGGGCACCAAGGTCAATCGCCGCAGTGGTAAACGCTGCACGTGTACGTGTTGATGTTTTTTCAAATAAGAGGGCAATATTTTTACCTTCTAAGTAACGGTGAGAAATGTTACGTTTTTTCAAATCTTTCAAAAACGCTGAAAAATCAATCAACCATTCTAACTCTGCACGTGTGAAATCTTTTTCTGCTAAAAAGCTTCTTCCTTTAAAAACTGAAGTTGTCATCTAATTCTCTACTCCTTTTATTTTATAATTGTTTCTCTAATGATTGGCACCATTCGCCATCTTCTTCATAAATCTCTGAGCAAGCCTCGTAACCTAGCTCCTCATAAAATGTTTTTGCCGTTAATTCAGCGTGAATGTATAAGGTTTTAAAACCTTCTTTAATAGCGTAATCTTCGAGTGCCTTAATGACCTGACGTCCGTATTGCTTGCCACGATACTCTTTGACAGTCGCAATTCTAGTCAATCGAGCAGTCGTTTCAGTCTCGGGTACTAATCGACCTGTTGATACTGGCTCTTTTCCAACATAAACCACAGCATAAACACGACCTGGTGTATCTAAGCTGTCAAATTCATCCATCATATCGATATGACGTTCTAGGACAAAAACCTTGAATCTGACATAGCATGCAGCAGCCCTCTGCCAATCATCGGCACCTATAAGCAATCGCTCTTCAGGAACAGTCATTATAATTCCTCACGCTCAAATGGCATTGACATACAACGAGGTCCACCACGCCCTCTTACTAATTCACTTCCATTTATTTTGATCAAACGTAACCCTTTAGACTCTAGGATAGCGTTGGTAATCGTGTTGCGTTTGTAAACAACAACTACACCTGGTGCAATAGTGAGGGTGTTAGACCCATCATTCCATTGCTCACGACCAGCAGCAACAATATTATCTCCACCACAGCGGATAAGATCCACTTTTTCAACACCAAGGTTAGCTGCAAGAAGCTCTGCTAAATCACCTGTTTCCTCAACAATTTGAAGTTTTTCATCTTCATAAGTTACTGAGTAAACACGAAGATCTCCTTCGATTTCTGGGTGAATAGTGAACTTGTCATAGTCAACCATTGTAAACACTGTATCTAAGTGCATGAACTTACGGTTGTTAGCAAATTCAAAGGCTAATACTTTTTTGAAACCAATGTTTTGTTTGAAGATATTGACCAAGAGTTTTTCAATAGAAGCTGCATCTGTACGTTGTGAAATACCAACTGCAAGAACATCTTTAGAAAGAACTAATTCATCCCCACCTTCGATACGAGTTGTTTCGTCACGGTTGTAAACCAACGGTACTTTTCCACCGTATTCTGGGTGATAAGTAAAGATGTATTTTCCATAAAGTGTTTCTCTGTTACGTGTTTCAGCATACATGTGGTTAAGGGATACACCATTACCAATTGTTGCAAATGGGTCACGTGTGAAGTAGAGGTTTGGCATTGGATCAATCGCAAATGGGTAGCTAGACTCAACTAAGTCAGTCAACCCTTTTTCAGACGCTGGAATTTCAGGAAGCTCAGCTTTTTGAACACCTGCCATTGTTTTTTCAATCAATTCCTGATTGTCTTCGATAGCCATCAATAATTCGCGAATCGCTTTTTTCGTAGCACGTCCACGAATATTAGCTTCTTCAAGGTATTCATCAATAAACTGCTCTCTAATCTCCGGTGTTGTTAGAGACTCCGCAGCCAATTTTTCTAAGTATAAAACTTCAACTCCCTCATCTCGAAGGGCTTGTGCAAAGGCATCATGCTCTTTTTGAGCATCTTCTAAAAATGGAATATCGTCAAATAAAAGACGTTCTAGATAATCCGGTACCAAGTTTTCAATTTCTTTCCCCGGACGGTGAAGCATGACTTTTTTCAACTTCCCGATTTCAGAGAAGACCTGAATAGGTTTAGTGTGCGACATTTTAGTTGCCTTCCTTTCTTACTGCTTTTAGGTTCGTAACCTAAATGTTTTGTTTACAAGGCTATTGTACATCAAATGATATCTTATTTTTTGATATTTTTGGCATTTCAAATGTGGTCTTTTTCACAGTTTCAAGGCCTAAAAAGCAACTTTATACAAAAGAAAGCGTTATCAACTTAAAAAAATGCCATTTTTTTTATAAAAATGATAAATATAAATGCTAAAAAATTGCTTTTGTCAAAAAATATGGGACAAAAACACCCCCGTTCATAAACAACTTTGACATATTTGATTGAAATTGTCATTTACTAATATTCCAAAAGCCTATTAAAACAAGAGTTTAGCCAACCTTGTTGAGCTTACAAAAACATAACTCCAAAATTAACGGTGAAACTCTTAGGATTTTTGTCCCACATTTTTAATGTCTGTATAATATAACATTTAATCTCTAATAGAACATAATTGAACCATTGACTGATTCTTATTAGTATTACCTCTATATAACACAATCCTGCAAATCGAGTATAAAAATAAGAGGCTGGTCTCTGATCACCAGCCTCTAATCATATGTTTTAATGTTCAATATAATCATATCCTAAATGCTCATAGGCTTTAGCGGTTGCAACACGACCTGTTCGTGTACGTATGATAAACCCCTTTTGAATGAGGTAGGGTTCATACATATCTTCTACCGTTTCGCGTTCCTCAGCAATATTGACAGATAAGGTACCTAAACCCACAGGTCCTCCTCCATAAAGCTCTATCATTGTTCTAAGGATTTTCTGGTCAACATAATCTAAGCCTTCTTTATCAACATCTAGTAAAGTCAATGCCTTGTCTGCAATCTGATCTGTAATCGTACCATCACCAACAATTTGTGCGTAATCACGGACACGTTTTAACAAGCGATTGGCGATACGAGGTGTCCCACGTGAACGACGTGCCAATTCCAAAGCAGCTTCATGTGTAATCGACACATCGAAAATAGTCGCTGTACGCTCAATAATCTCAGTTAAATCGGACAGGTCATAATAGACCATGTGACCTGTAATACCAAAACGTGCTCTCAAAGGATTGCTCAACATGCCTGCTCTAGTCGTTGCACCAATCAAGGTAAACGGTGGTAATTCTAAATGGACACTACGATTACTTTCTCCTGAACCAATCATAATATCAATGTAGTAGTCCTCCATTGCGCTGTACAGCACTTCTTCAACAGCCATTGGCATGCGATGAATTTCATCTATAAATAACACATCACCTGGTTCTAACTCATTTAAAATGGCTACTAAATCACCCGCTTTTTCAATAGCTGGACCACTAGTCTGTTTCAAATTCACCCCAAGTTCATTGGCAATCACAAATGCCATAGTCGTTTTGCCAAGACCTGGAGGACCAAATAGTAAAACATGATCCAAAGCCTCTTCACGCAACTTAGCCGCCTCAATAAAGATGCTCAGTTGATCTTTAACCCTATCCTGACCAATATATTCCCTAAAATATTGAGGTCTAAGCGTACGCTCTGTATTATCCTCATCACCAATTAATTGATTATCTAAGATTCTGTTCATGGAAATATTATAACATAAATCAATTATGCATCCCACCAAGTAGTCGGATAATCACTAATAACTTTAGCAATTAAAGGTAAAGCAAGGATAAAATATATTTGAGCTTTTTTAACAAGCAACTTCAATTTGTGTAACATTGTAATACCTCTCATCTGTTTATTAAATTACTATGTCATAAGTATACACCTAATCTGTAATTAATAACATGACAAATTTGTCAATTGATTTTATCGACCTTATTACTATAATCTTTTTCCCACTCTGCTTCAATCGCTTTTTCTAAATATCCGTCTGAAATCATTTTAGAAAATAAAATTGCCTTGTAATATAATTCTTCTGCTGCAGAAACATTCTCTAAACAAAATAACTGATATTTCCATTCCAATAAACAAGTAATCGGCATTTTTTGATAATCTTGTCCTTTTACCATAATTTCATGACTTATTTGAATAATTTTTTGCATTTTTTCACCTTCCTTTCGTTGAAAAGAACCATAGAAAGCACTTAACAAAACATTATTCAATAAAAATAAATCTTCAATCTGTAGTGAATTAACTTGATTAAACAATTTATCCAATAAATTATTATAGGTATCATAATTGAAAATAGTTGTTTCTTTGCCTATTTTATTAAAGCACGCTAAATAAAGATGAATAATGATTAAATCATTCAATGAATAAACTTTTTTAAGCATAATTTGCTCAAAATAATCATTAAGCAATCCTACACCAAAATCAACATTATCAGTAATATTAACATCCAATTTTGCCTGCATACAATCAACCACTAATTGCTCATCTTCTGGTAAATTATCATAGTAGTTAAGATAAATTTCATCGAATTGTTCTTCACGAATCTTTAATCTTTCCTCATCTGCATAGGTGGGCACTCTCAAAATGAGGTATTTCAATTCTTTATAACGTTCAGGTAACTCTAAATTGGCTCCATCTGTCAAATCACCGATAGCTACTCCAAGTTGTTTGGCAATGTAATAAACTTTGTTCAAAGTTGGTAACGATGTTCCAGATTCTATTCTCGCCAACTGACGTATAGACAATTCAGTTTCATCACTACAAAATTCTTCTCTGGTTAGTCCCAGAGCTTGTCTTTGTGTTCTAACTCTTGCCCCAAAATCTTTCATTTCATTACCTCATTTTTCTGATATTTTTTGTAAAATAAAAATATCTTTCAATTATAACACACAGATTAAAAAATAAGAACGAAAGTAACTTGGCTTATAACAGGCAAGCTAAATAAAAATGAGCCAGGATATTTTGAACCCCAACTCCTTATTTTTATACGCTATCATAGTCACTCATCATCTGTTTCAATTTACGGATAAACTTTGCTTTTCCTGCAAAACTTTCACCAGCCATAACCCTGTTCATCAATTCTTTTTCATGTTCTGTCAACTGTGCCTCAATGTACAATAGCATCTCTTCATAAGCAATACGTTCTGCTACCATCATCTCTCGTGATGGAATACGATGGCCAACTTCACCAATTTCATCATAAGCCACTTTATTGAGACGACGCTTTTGACTTTCTTGTTTACGGAGCTGATCTTTGATATGATTGCTAAATTTAGTTTTAAAATAGGTAAATACTAGCTGACTATCCACAATTTCTGGTTTTTGACAAACCAATTGATACAGAATAATCATGCCTTCTTGATCCCAGTCATCTCTCTCCCACAAACGTAATTGATAAGATTGACGCATTTTCAAAACGATTGGTCTAACCTCTTGGTAAAGCTTTTTGAATTTTGTTTCCATGTGAATACCTCGTTACATTTGATACATTGATTGTAAAAAAATTCCGAGATTTCTGACAGGACAGATTTGTCATGTCTATGAAAAACCTCTCGATATGGCTATTATCGAGAGGTGATTGTTATAAGCCTAAACGGTCAAAAATGTCATCGACTCGTTTGGCATAATAATCTGGGGTAAAGAGCTCATCAAGCTCTGCTTGGGTGATTTTGGCAGTGACTTTCTCATCTGCTTCCAAGAGGGGTTTGAAGTCCACTTGGTTGTCCCATGCGTAAGCTGTCTTTGGCTGAACCAAATCATAGGCTTCTTCGCGGGTCATGCCTTTTTCAATGAGGCTAAGCATCACACGTTGGCTGTAAATGAGGCCAAACGTCGACTCCATGTTACGCTTCATATTTTCCGGGAATACGGTCAAGTTTTTCACGATATTGCCAAAACGGTTGAGCATGTAGTTAATCAAAATCGTGGTATCTGGTGTGATGATGCGTTCAGCTGATGAATGCGAAATGTCACGTTCATGCCAGAGCGAGACATTCTCAAAGGCAGTTACCATGTGACCACGAATCACGCGCGCTAAGCCTGTCATATTTTCAGAACCGATTGGGTTACGTTTGTGGGGCATGGCCGAGCTACCTTTTTGACCTTTGGCAAAGAATTCTTCCACTTCACGTTGTTCAGATTTTTGCAGACCACGGATTTCTGTTGCCATACGCTCAATCGATGTCGCAATCAAGGCTAGCACTGAGAAATATTCGGCATGTAAGTCACGAGGTAAAACTTGGGTTGAGATTTCTTGCGCACGAATGCCAAGCTTGTCACACACGTATTCTTCAACAAAAGGTGGAATATTGGCAAAGTTACCTACAGCACCTGAGATTTTGCCTGCTTCAACACCTTTGGCAGCAAGGTCAAAACGCTCCATGTTGCGCTTCATTTCACTGTACCAAGTCGCTAACTTAAGCCCAAAGGTTGTTGGTTCTGCGTGGACACCGTGTGTCCGTCCCATCATGATGGTGTACTTGTGTTCACGTGCCTTATCTGCGATAATGTCTGTGAAACGCTTCAAGTCCTCACGAATGATGTCGTTGGCTTGCTTGTAGAGATAGCCGTATGCCGTATCAACAACGTCTGTCGAGGTCAAACCGTAGTGCACCCACTTGCGTTCTTCGCCAAGGCTTTCAGAAACCGCACGAGTGAAGGCCACAACGTCATGGCGGGTTTCTTCTTCAATCTCCAAGATACGAGCGATGTCAAAGGTAGCTTTCTCACGAATCAAGGCCACATCTTCCTTAGGGATTTCACCCAACTCAGCCCAAGCCTCATCAGCTAAAATCTCAACCTCAAGCCAAGCCTTGTACTTGTTTTCTTCACTCCAAATCGCCGCCATCTCTGGACGGGAATAACGTTCAATCATGTGTTCTCCTTTTTAAAACGCACTTACTGATTAACTGTCAGCAGTTAATAACTCTAAGTCTAATGACAGAGGGTTATCTAGTGGTAAGATGTCCCCTTTTTCACCATAATGCAACAGTCTTAGATACTCTCCCCAAACCCGTGATTTGCCAATCTCTGTCATCGTCCAATTATCCCTTGAGATGTCATCACCTTTGTAAGTGGCATTGAAGGGATATGGAACAAAAGTGATATGCTTTGGCAAATGTTGTGCTAGGGTTCTCATTTGGCGACCTGCGGTGTGGGATTTACAAACAACCATCAACGTCCTAATACTATCAAAGTCAAAAACATCTTTGGCATATAGGACATTTTCCAAACTATTAGTCGATTTATCTTCAAATACAATCGCATCTTTTGGCACACCTGCTTCTAGGAGATGGTGACAAATAACAGACGCTTCTGTTTCACCAGTCCAATCCTCATGAGCTGTACCTGTTAAGCTTCTACCACCTGTAACGATAATCTTATTCACATAACCTTTTTGGTAAGCATCAATGGCTTTCGTCCAATGTCCTGGGTGAGTTCCACTAAAAACAAACAAGGCGTCACAAGGTTTTGGCTTAACAAAACGCTCGAAAGTTGCCTCCGTTAAAAACCTAACCTCATCAGTGGATAGTTCAGAGGGATACTCTGGTGTTTTAGAAATAATCGGCTTCATCATACTCTCTTTTCTATTTTTAATCGTCATAGATACTCCAGTCTACTCAAACTCCTCTTTTCCAATCGCTACCGATGGATAGTGGGATAACTTGGTCAAATCAGTATCTAAGGGCAAGTCATAAATCGCTAGGTAGTCTTCGGGGTGTGCCTGTGTCAAACTTGTGTAAACCTCATTGACTTTATTCTCGTCATGACTGGCATAAACAACTTCCACAACACCAGTTTGACCATTTTCCACAAAGGCATGTACTATGATTTTTAACATTTAGAACCTCCTACAACCCAACCTCAACATCATCGGTCAACACCGTCACATGTCCCATTTTGCGATTATGCTTTGCTTCTAGTTTACCATAAAGGTGGAGGTGTGCGCTAGGGTTTTGGGTACAAAAGGTTTGAGCGTCCGCCAAGTCCTGCCCTAAAACGTTCAGCATCAGAGCTGGTTTGAGGAGTTCAATCGCTGGTAGAGGCTCACCGAGAATGCCTCTGATATGGGTGTCAAACTGCGAGAAGTTGCAAGCTTCAATGGAATAATGACCTGAATTGTGGGGACGTGGGGCGATTTCGTTGACCAAGAGATCGTCGCCTGCCACAAACATCTCCACGCAAAGCGTCCCTGCTAACTGTAACTGTTCAGCAATCGCACGCGCCATATCCTGAGCCTTCTTGGCTAGTTCATCGCTAATACGGGCTGGGACAATGGTTTTAGACAAAATATTGTTACGGTGCTCATTTTCTTGAACTGGAAAGACGGTGACGTCCTGACCATTGCCTGAAATCAGGACTGAAATTTCCTTATCAAAGCTGACAAAGGTTTCAAGGACACAGTCTGTCTTGTCTGCTAATTCACGAGCTTGTGGTAAGTCAGCCTCCGAGCGAATGACGATTTGCCCATGACCATCATAGCCACCAGTCGCGGTTTTGAGCACATAGGTTTTGCTCAAGTCAATGCCATCCAAATCAGCACTTGAGGTCACAACCTTGTAAGGAGCAACTGTCACTCCTGCCTTTTCTGTGAGAAAGGCTTTTTCTGCGATACGATTTTGCGAGATGCGAAGCAAGTCTGTCCCTTGTGGCAACTGGCCTTCTGTGACCACTTGGTCAAGAGCATCAGCATCGACATTTTCAAATTCGTAAGTCAAGACATCACAGGCTTCTGCTAACCTTCTCAAAGCTGTCACATCATCATAGTTTGCCACAATCTGATGACTCACACGGCTAGCTGGACAATTTGGTGACGGATCTAAAGTCATGACCTTATGCCCCATATAGATAGCCGATATAGCCATCATCTGACCCAGTTGACCGCCTCCAATAATCCCAATGGTTTTAGATAAGCTCATCTGTGGACGCCTCCGCAATCTCTCCTTGCTCCTTGGCAAAAGCCTCCAAACGCTCTGCCAGTGCCACATCTTCAATAGCTAGAATACGAAGAGCTGTCAAGGCTGCATTGGTAGCACCTGCTTCTCCTATCGCCATGGTTGCGACAGGGACACCACCTGGCATCTGGACAATGGAATACAGCGAATCCAGACCACTGAGAGCACGAGACTGGACAGGCACACCAATGACAGGTAGGCTTGTTTTAGCTGCCACCATACCTGGTAAATGAGCTGCACCGCCTGCACCAGCGATGATGATTTTAATCCCACGCGAACGAGCTTCCTCGGCATGCTTAAACATCAAGTCGGGCGTACGATGGGCAGAGACAACCTTCTTTTCATAACCAACACCAAACTGATCCAAAAGGTCAGCTGTTTTTTTCATGGTTGTCCAGTCCGACTTACTTCCCATAATAATTGAAATAACTGCTTGACTCATAGGGCTTTACTACCAATATCCTTTCTGTAAAAAAGACCATCTGTTGTTTGCTGCTCTAGTTGGGTATAAATAGTGGTTCTGGCTTCAGCAACCGTTTCCTTAGTGGTTACCAACATGTAAACACGACCGCCATTTGACACCAGAGCCTTATCCTCATTAAATGCCGCACCTGCATAGTAGGTCACAACGTCTCCTGATGTTTTCTCTGGCAGACGGACACCCTTGTCATAGGCTAAAGGATAGCCATCAGAAGCCACTACAACGCCTAGTGTCACACCTTTATCCACCCAGGTCATCTCTGGCTCACGACCCTCTAGGATAGCGCTAATGTTGTCAGCAAAATCAGAGGTCAATCGTGGTAAAATCACCTGTGTTTCTGGGTCACCAAAACGGGCATTGAACTCAATCACCTTAGGCCCTTCAGCTGTCACAATCAAACCAGCATAGATGACACCTAGATAGGGACGACCTTCGGCAATCATGCCCTGCAAAATAGGCTTGATAATGGTCTCAATAGCCTTATCCACCACATCCTGTGAGAGATGAGGGACAGGCGAGTATGCTCCCATACCACCTGTATTTGGCCCCTCATCATTATCAAAGGCTCGCTTGTGGTCCTGTGCAGTTGGCATGAGGTAAAACTTATCCCCATTGACAAAGGCAAATAGCGAAAATTCCTCACCTGCCAAGAAATCTTCGATGACCACACGTGTTCCAGAATCACCGAATTTGTTGTCCAGTAACATCTCACGACTGGCTTCGATAGCTTCTGCAACGGTCTCCGCAACCACAACTCCCTTGCCCAGTGCTAGACCGTCAGCCTTAACGACAATCGGTGCTCCCTTACTTTCGATATAAGCTTTTGCAGCCTCAAAATCGCTAAAGGTCTCAAAAGCAGCTGTCGGGACATGGTATTTGACCATCATCTGCTTGGCAAAATCCTTTGACCATTCTAATTCTGAAGCCAAGCGAGAAGGACCAAAAGCAGTCAAGCTTGCCGCCTGAAAATCATCGACTAAGCCGGCCGCTAGAGCATCGTCTGGCCCTACAAATGTCCAAGCAATCTCCTGTTCCTTCGCAAAAGCAATCAAGTCATCATGAGCTGTTATCTGTATAGGCACACATTGTATGCCATCTAATGTCATTCCATCATTGCCAGGGGCAACAAACACATCTGTGACTGCGTTTGACTCAAGCAATTTTTTGGCAATCGCGTGTTCACGACCTCCTGAGCCAACAACTAATAATTTCATAATCCAAACTCCCTAACACGATTTCTCTCTACCATTTCCAAACCATCTAGTGAAAAAGGAGGCAAGAAGAATCACCCTATACCAAAGGTCTGATTACCTGCTCTCCTCCTCCACTATAAGACCTCTCTTAATGTCTGAAATGTCTCACGCCAGTGAAAATCATGGTCAGACCATACTGATTTGCCATATCAATAGACTCTTGGTCTCTGACTGAGCCTCCAGGCTGGATAATGGCTTTTATACCTGATTTTGCGATTTCTTCCACATTATCTGCAAATGGGAAGAAGGCATCACTCGCCAAGACTGCTCCGTCTAAACGGTCCTTGGCTTGCTCAATCGCAATGCGGACTGCTCCGACACGATTGGTCTGACCTGGCCCAACGCCCAAGGTCATCTTATCATTTGTAATAATGATACCATTTGACTTGACATATTTACAAGCCTTCCAAGCAAAAGCTAAGGCAACTTGCTCCTGTTCTGTCGGTTGACGGTCGGTCACCACTGTCCAATTCTCTGGATTTTCGGCAATCACATCTTGGTCTTGGACCAAAAGGCCACCGACCACACCTGTGTATTCTTTTTCAACTTGCGATTGGTCTTGAGCATCAAAAGCCAAGGCTAAAACACGCAAGTTTTTCTTTTGTTTCAAGATATCCAGAGCCTCCTCTGAATAGCTCGGTGCAATGATGATTTCAAGGAAAATCTCTGACATTTTTTGAGCTGTTGGAGCATCGACTTCTCTGTTAAGGACGACAATTCCACCAAAAATCGATACTGGGTCAGCTTCATAAGCATTGTCCCAAGCTTCCTCAATCCTTGTCGCCTGACCGATACCACAAGGGTTCATGTGTTTGAGGGCAACAACTGTTGGTTGGTCTTTAAAATCACGAATGATGCGAATAGCCGCATCAGCATCACGGATATTATTGAACGACAATTCCTTACCATTGAGTTGTTTGGCTGAGGCAATTGAGTAGTCTGTTGGTAGGGCTGATTGGTAGAAATCAGCTTCCTGTTGAGGATTTTCCCCATAACGCATCGGTTGTTTTAAGTCATAGGTCAGGGTGAGTTTTTCTGGTTTTTCATCACCCACTGCCTTGGTAAAATAGTCAGCAATCAAGGCATCATAAGCAGCTGTGTGACGGAACACCTTAGCTGCCAAGCGTTGACGTGTCACATAAGTTGTTTCACCTGTCTGCGATAGTTCAGAGAGAACTATTTGATAATCAGTCGGGTCAACAACCACCGTCACACTCGCATGGTTTTTCGCTGCCGAACGAAGCATAGACGGCCCACCAATATCAATGTTTTCAACCGCCAAATCATAGGTCACATCCGGACGTAAAATGGTCTCTTTGAATGGATAAAGGTTGACAACCACCAAATCTATCAAGCTAATCTCATGATGTTCAGCCGCTGTCAAATGGCTATCCAAATCACGACGTGCCAACAAGCCACCATGAATCTTCGGATGAAGGGTCTTAACACGACCGTCCATCATTTCTGGAAAACCTGTCACATCATCAATCGCAATGGTTTCTACACCCGCATTGTCAAGGGTAGTCTTTGTTCCACCTGTTGAGACAATCTCCCAACCCAAGTCTCGCAATGTTTGGGCAAAGGCAATAATGCCCGTCTTATCTGACACACTAATCAAAGCACGTTTGGTCATGTTATTCTCCGTTTTTTCTCCTTAAATCAAGCACTGTCCATTGCTCTTTTTCATCTTCACCTATCTTGACAAACCCTAGACGAGTTAGTAGGTGAGCCATTTTGGCATTTTCAGTGACATAGTCTGCACGTAAGCGATGATAATTTAACGTTCTGGCTTGTTGAATCAGATGCTCAAGTGTCCGACGACCGTAGCCCCTACCTTGATAAGCCTCATCAATCATCAATCGCCAAATCATATAGGTACTGTCGTCATCATCAACATCTATCAAGACAAAGCCCACCAAGCTGTCCTCTGCATAGATGGCATAAGGAAAAACATCTCCATTATCACGATATAGCCAACATTCTGCTAAGGATTGCACGTTTGACGCTACAAATGTTCGTTCCTCATCAGCTACTTTCAAGCCTATCACTTGATAAAAATTATCTTCTGTAATCATTTCAAGCCTTATCATATCAACTCCCTAATCACCTCTGGATACAAGCGATACTCCGCTTCGTGAATCCGTGCTTCAAAGTCTGCCCTAGTATCTGTAGCCAATCTTGGCACGCGAACCTGTTTGATAATTTTCCCTGTATCAACACCGCTATCAATCCAATGAACAGTCACACCACTCTCTGAAACACCTGCCTCCCAAGCGTCCTCAATGCCATGGGCTCCTGGAAATTCAGGAAGATAGGCTGGATGAATGTTAATCATCCGACCTTCATAGCGAGCTAATAGGGTAGGTCCGATAATTTTCATGTAACCTGCCAAAACCACCAAGTCAATCTCATGTTGGTCAAGCAAGGCTAAAAGGGCTTCTTCATAGGCGACCTTGCTCTCAAACTCCTGTAATTCAAAGCTAAACGACGGCACCGATAACTGCTTGGCACGCTCTAGCACATAGGCATCTCTATGGTCTGAAAAAAGAAAGCTCACTGGAAATTGCTCTGCAATCACCTGAAAATTCGTACCGCCACCAGAGGCAAAGACTGCTATTTTCTTCATTTGATAACCACACCTAGGTCTGTCTTAGGAACAACCCGTCCGATCTCATAGACTTCTTCGTTTAACAAGCCTTTAACAGCTTTAAGATGTTCTGGACTGACCGCCAAAACGAGACCGATGCCCATGTTGAAAATCTCAAACATTTCCTCATGTTTAATCCGGCCATAGCTTTCTAAAGCCTTGAAAATTGGTAACACTGGAATCGCCTCTTCGTCTATTTCAGCAGCCAAATGGTCTGTAAACATACGAGGAATATTTTCAATAAAGCCACCACCTGTAATATGGGCAATCCCATTAACTAAGCCTTTTTTAACCAATGGTAAAACGGCGTTAACATAGATACGAGTGGGTTCTAACAGAACCTCTTTCAAGGTTTTGCCCTCAAGTTCGGGAAGGTATTCATCACCAGAATAGTCAGCAAAGACACGACGTACCAGAGAATAACCATTAGAATGAATACCACTTGAAGCAAGACCAAGTAGGATGTCGCCCTCAGAGACCTTGCTTCCATCTATCAACTGAGATTTTTCAGCGATACCAACTGCAAAACCTGCCAAATCATAATCATCATCACCGTACATCCCAGGCATTTCAGCTGTCTCACCACCAATGAGAGCAGCACCAGCTTGAACGCAACCCTCAGCGACACCTGCTACAACCTGCTCCAGTTTTTCTGGAGTATTCTTACCCGTCGCGATATAGTCTAGGAAGTAAAGTGGCTCGGCACCCGCTGCGATAATATCATTGACACACATGGCCACACAATCTTGACCAATGGTATCGTGTTTGTCGTACTTAATAGCCAACATCAATTTTGTGCCGACACCATCTGTTCCTGAGACCAATACAGGCTCTTTGACATCCAACTGCGATAGGTCAAACATGCCACCAAAGCCACCTAGTGCCCCTAAAACACCTAAGCGTTCTGTTCGTTTGACATGCTTTTTAATCCGTTCGACGACTTCGTATCCCGCTTCAACATCCACACCTGATTGGGCATAGGCATTTTTTGACATTTGTTTTCCCTCTCTTTTCTTCACTCAACTAGCACATCATGCTACTTCTTGACATTTTGAATATAAAAACTGGTCTTTTCTTGCAAACTACGGAGGTATTCTTCTTCGTAATCGTATAGTGGGGTTGGAAACTCACCATCAAAGTAAGCGACACAGAGCCCACCTTTTGGTGCATCTGTCTCTATACCAATAGAGTCTATCAACCCCTCCAACGAGAGATAGGTCAAGCTGTCTGCACCGATAATCTCACAGACCTCCTCAGCAGTATGATTAGCTGAAATCAACTCACGACGGGTTTGAATATCAATTCCATAAAAACAAGGGTATTTCAACTCTGGACTCCCAATAGCGACGTGAACTTCTGTGGCTCCTGCATCACGCAAGAGCTGAACGATACGACGGCTAGTTGTCCCTCTCACGATAGAATCATCAACCATGATCACCCGCTTGCCTTTGACAACACTAGATACAGCTGACAGTTTCATTCGAACGCCTTGTTCACGGAGTTCTTGAGTTGGTTGGATAAAGGTTCTTTGAACATACTGGTTTTTAATCAAGCCCATTTCATAAGGCAGACCTGATTCTTCCGCGTAGCCTGAGGCTGTCGATAAGGATGAATTAGGCACGCCCACCACAATATCAGCATCTATCTTAGCCTCACGCGCCAAACATCGTCCCATTTCCTTACGGGCTGTATGGACATTGACACCGTGAATCACACTGTCAGGACGGGCAAAATAAACATACTCCATTGAGCAAATAGCTAACTGAGTATCCTCTGTGTAGGTATCGTAATGCACACCCTCATCATCAATGGTCACAAGTTCACCAGGTTGTAAATCCCTCACCCATTCTGCTCCGATAACCTCAAAGGCACAGGTCTCACTGGAAACCACCCAAGCTCCATTTTTCATCTTGCCAATCGACAGTGGGCGAAAACCATTCGGGTCAAGAGCTGCCACTAGCTTATCTTCTAACATCATGAGGTAAGCAAAGCCTCCTTTGACTGTGTTTAACGCCTCCTTGATTTTAGACATGGTATCTGGTGCCTGACTACGACGAATGAGATGCATGAGGATTTCGGTGTCTGATGTGCTTGAAAAAATCGCTCCAGCTTGTTCTAATTCATACTTCAAACTCACAGCGTTTGTCAAGTTGCCATTGTGGGCTAAGCCAACTTGCATATCGGAAAACTCAAATAAGAAAGGTTGGATATTGTGGATAGAGGCACTGCCAGAAGTCGCATAGCGTACATGGCCGATAGCCGCTGTTCCTGTTAGCTGCTCTAAATCAGCAGGATTTTTAAAGACCTCAGCAATCAAGCCTGTGTCTCTAAATCGCTTGAGCTGCCCCTTGTCATTGGATAAAATACCGGCACCTTCTTGCCCACGGTGTTGCAAGCTGTGGAGACCAAAATACGTCACTTGTGATGCTTGAGGATGCCCCCAAATGCCAAAGACACCACACTCTTCATTAAGAGATTTTACTTCATATACCATGATTGTTCCTTTTTAAAACGTTGTTCAACATCACTCCACGTCGCACAATACAGACTAGAAAAGTGATGATTAGTCTTGTCTAAAGTATCTCACTGCACTGGCAAACAAAAACTGGTCTTTCTGCCCTGGGACATTTTTAAACAAGCCTGTCTCATAGCGCTCTGAGTGTCCCATCTTACCAATGATTTGCCCATTTGGGCTGGTAATACCTTCAATAGCATGACTAGAGCCATTTGGATTGTAACGTGAATCCATACTTGGTTTGCCTTCAAAATCAACATATTGGCTAAAGATTTGCCCGTTATCACGAAGGATTGTAAATTCTTCATCGCTCACAACAAATTTACCCTCACCGTGTGATACTGGAATGGTGTGAATATCACCAACATTGACACCAGCCAACCATGGTGAGTTGACATTAGCAATGCGTGTCTCAACCATCTTGGCAACGTGTTGATTGGCATCATTGTAGAAGAGGGTTGGACTCGTTTCAGTCGCTTCTTCAAAGTTCCCGTAAGGCAACAAACCAGATTTGACAAGGGCTTGGAAACCATTACAAATCCCAATGATAAGACCACCTTTGTCAACAAAGGCATCAATCGCTGCACGCACCTTGTCATTCAACAAAATGTTGACGATAAACTTGGCTGAACCATCAGGCTCGTCCGCCGCTGAAAAGCCACCCGCGAAGAAAATAATATTGGCTTTAGCAATAGTTGCCACCATCTCATCAATCGATTGGGCAATCACATCTTGAGTCAAAGTCCTAAATGGTAGCATAACAACCTCTGCCCCAGCTTGCTCAAAGGCTTTAGCCGAATCGTATTCAGAGTTTGTTCCTGGGAATACTGGGATATAGACCAGAGGTTTATCTACTTGTTCCTTGGCTACCAAAGCAGGATTTGTCACCACTTCTGGCACTTCTAAAAGATGATTAGATTGGGCAAAGACCGTTGGGTAAATAGCTTCCAATGTTCCTTCAAAGGCTGATAGTATCCTATCTCCTGATAAACCTTGTCCATTAACCACTAAGTCGAAGTCATCTGTCGTACGACCAAGGTTGACAAGTCCTGAAATCTCCTCTGGACTAGTAAAGATAAAACCTGCCAGTTGCCCTTTTAGAGCAGTAGCTAATTGGTCTACTTGAACAGTCGCACCGATACGATTACCAACCATCATCAAGCTAAGACTTTCTAAAAGACCTCCATACCTAATTGATGCCGTAGCAGTCACAGTATGACGTTGTTGAATGCTTGATAAGAGCTCCAGATTAGCACGTACCTTATCAAAAGAGATATCTTTACCAAACTCAATACCTTCAATGTAGTAGATATATTCTCCTGCCGACTTAAACTCTGGTGACAAGATACGGTCAACATGACCTGTTGTTACTCCAAAGGCAACTAAGGTTGGTGGTACAGTCAACTCCTCAAAGGTACCAGACATGGAGTCCTTGCCGCCAATAGATGGCAAACCAAGTTGCACCTGCGCCTCAATAGAACCGAGTAAGGCAGCTACTGGCTGACCGAAACGCTCTGCCTGTTTATCCATTCGTTCAAAATATTCTTGATAAGAAAAGCGAGCCGATTGCCAATTTGCGCCTGTCGCTGCAAGACGACTTGTCGCCTCTATGACTGCATACGCTGCACCGTGATAAGGTGACCAAGAAGCAAGATGAGGGTTGTAACCTTGAGCTATCGCAGATACTGTTGTCGTCACCCCATGTTGAACAGGTAATTTCTGGACGGATGCTTCCGTTGGTGTCAGCTGATAACGGCCACCAAGAGGATGGTTTACTGTTGAACATCCAACCGAACTATCAAAAAGCGTTTGTAACCCTTTTTGGCTCGTGTGGTTTAAATCAGATAATAAAGCCAATAAGTCCTGTTCCAGAGTTTCATCAGATGTGCTTATCTGATAAGGTAAACATTCTGCACTATCAACGACCTTGGCAGCTACTTCGACACGAACACCATTAGTATTCAAAAATGCACGCTCTAAATCAACAATCACCTGACCGTTCCATGTCATCACAAGATGTGGTTTGTCAGTCACCTTCGCCACTACAACAGCATGAATATTCTCCTTAGCCGCTGCTACAATAAAGGCATCAACATCTTTTGGTGCGACAACCACTGCCATACGTTCTTGACTTTCTGAAATGGCAATCTCTGTCCCATTCAACCCAGCATATTTCAACGGAACCTTATTCAAATCAATTTCCAAGCCATCTGCCAATTCACCGATGGCAACACAGACACCACCTGCTCCAAAGTCGTTGGATTTCTTAATCACTTGGGTCACTTCAGATTGGCGGAACAGGCGCTGAATTTTACGTTCTTCAATGGCATTGCCTTTTTGGACTTCAGCACCAGCCGTTTCAACAGAGGTCACTGTCTGCACTTTTGAAGACCCTGTTGCTCCACCAATACCATCACGACCTGTTTTTCCACCTAAAAGGATGACGCAATCGCCAGCTTCTGGCTTCAAACGCTTAACATTTACCTTTGGAGTTGCCCCTACAACAGCACCTAATTCCATACGTTTAGCAACAAATCCTGGATGGAAATACTCACGGACATAGGTTGTTGCTAGACCAATCTGATTGCCATATGATGAATAGCCATGAGCTGCTGTTTTAGAAATCACCTGCTGTGGCAATTTGCCCTGACGAGTCTCTGAAATCGGTTGGGTAATGTCTCCAGCACCTGAAATCCGCATCGCTTGGTACACATAAGAACGACCTGACAAGGGGTCACGAATGGCACCACCGATACACGTCGCAGCACCACCAAAAGGCTCAATTTCGGTCGGATGGTTATGGGTTTCGTTTTTAAACATCAATAGCCAAGGCTCTTTGACACCATCAACGTCCACATCAATCTCAACCGAACAAGCATTGATTTCATCAGACACTTCCATATCATCCAAGCGACCATTGGCACGCTCATAACGCCCAAAAATCGTTGCCATATCCATCAAGGTCTGTGGTTTGTCCATACGACCTAATGCAGCACGCATAGCAATGTATTTATCATAAGTCGCTTGCAACTGCTCCTCAAAAGCAGACGCTGAAAAATCAATATGTGTTAAGGCTGTTTCAAAAGTCGTATGTCGGCAATGGTCAGACCAGTAAGTGTCCAACACCTTCAATTCTGTTTCTGTTGGCACGCGCCCGATAGACTTGAAATGCTCTTGAATAAAGAGTAAGTCAGCCACTTCCATCGCCAAACCCTCTTGAGCCTTGTAAGCTGCAAAGTCATCTGCCTTGTAATGTTCAAAAACCGTTAAATGAGGAATATCTGAACGAGCTGACAAGAAATCTTCTAAGACAAGCTCTTTGCTCATATCCTTAAATCGTGAATCCACAGGATTGAGTAAGAAAGCCTTAATCGCTTCAAATTCAGCCTGTTCAATATCAGCATTGACCACATAAAGCTGAGCTGATTTGACCACTACATCATCTAAGGCTCCGAGCAAGAAAAGCCCCTCTTGAGCACTGGCTGCGCGTTGGTCAAATTGACCAGGTAAGGATTCAATAGCAAAATGCGGATTGACTAATAAGTTAGCCACATCCCCATCACTTAAGACCGTATCCGTCACTGCTTCAGAAAACAAGTGTCTCTCAGCCTTCTCAAACAAGTGCTCACTCAAACCAAACACATCATATACTTGAACCAGACGAACCTGCTTTAAACTCTTTAACTGTAACTGATACTGTAAACGATGTACCAAATCCACAGACTTGATTTGAAAATCAGATATCTTTTCAACAAAAATACGCTTGTTCATAGTTTATCCTTTTAACCCTTGCAACTTTTCCAATACTATCGTATAAACATCTGTCAAAGACCCTAGATTACGACGAAAAACATCTTTATCCATGTGATTGCCATCTGCATCCCAAAGACGACTTGTATCAGGAGACACCTCATCTGCCAAGATAATTCGACCATCCTTATCACGACCAAACTCTAACTTATAATCAATCAGAGTAAGCCCAATTCGCGCAAATAAATCTGTCAAAACCTCGTTAATCCGACGTGTTTGCTCTTTCAAAACAGCCACTTCTTCCTCAGTCGCAATGCCTAGAAAGGCAATATGTTCATCATTGATGAAAGGATCGTCCAACTCATCATTTTTATAGTAAAACTCAACCAAAGGCGTCTCTAACTTCACACCTTCTGCCACACCAAAACGCTTCGAAAAAGACCCTGCTGTATAATTTCGCAAGACTACCTCCAAGGGAATGATATCTACCTTATGATTCAGCTGCTCAGTTTCTGACACTTTTTTGATGAAATGCGTCTCGATACCTGACCTATTCAAATGTTCAAAAATCAAGGATGAAATCTGATTATTCAAACGCCCCTTACCTGTAATTTCTTCTTTACGGCCGCCATTTAACATTGTGGCTTGATCCTTATAATGAGCTAAGATCACATCTGTATCATTAGTAGCAAAAATATCTTTCGCTTTCCCCGAATAAATTAGGTTTCTGGATGTCATTTTATTCGCCTTTCGTTTTTGTTTAACCTTATTCTAGCATACAGATTATCTCTTTTCAACAAAAAACAGAACATACGCAAACATTATTAAAAAACCGTTCGTTATTCACGAACGGCATCTCTTATTCTTCTGAAAAAACCTGTACAGATTCTGCCACAACTTGACTATCAAGCATTTGGCGAATTTGTTTGATGGTATGGTAAATAGCACCAGCATCGCTAGAGCCATGACTTTTCACTACAGGAGCTTTCAATCCAAGTAAGACAGCACCTCCTGCAGAACTGTAATCAAGGCGAGATTTGAGTTGAGAAAGACTATCCTTTAAGAATAGGGCACCAATTTTAGCCTTCCAACCTCCTGTCTTGATGGCTGTTTTGAGTTGAGACATGATAGAAATAGCTGTTCCCTCAACCGATTTCAAAACGGCATTACCAGTGAAACCATCTGTCACAACCACATCAGCCACACCATTTAGTAACTCACGGGCTTCAACATTGCCAATAAAGTTAAGGCTAGTATCTTCTGACAAGAGAGCAAAAACCTCTTTGCGAAGCGTATCACCTTTACTGCTTTCCGTGCCATTATTTAACAAAGCCACACGGGGCTGCTTAATGCCACGCACCTTTTGAGCATAGAACGAACCCATAACCGCATACTGATACAAATGCTTGGCTGTATTTTCAGCATTAGCACCCAAGTCCATCATATCAAATCCCTGACCGTCTGTTGTTGGCAAGGTTGACATCAAACCAGGTCTATCAATCCCCTTGATACGACCCACAACAAAAATACCTGCTGCCAGAAGGGCACCTGTATTGCCAGCAGATAGAACGGCATGTGCCTCTCCATTTTTGACTGCTCTAGCTGCCAATACCATACTAGCCTCTTTTTTTCGACGAATCGCTTTAGCAGGCTCATCATCTGAATCAATCTTTTCTGTCGTGTGAACAATGGACACCCTATCTGACGGTGTCAAATAAGGCTTGATTTTACTTTCATCCCCGTACAGCTGAATCTGAATATCTGAATAGTCAGCAACAGCTCTATTTACACCTTCTACAATTGCCTGAGGGGCATTATCCCCACCCATAGCATCTACTGCAATAATCTTCATTATTTAATCCTCATTTTATGAAATCCCTTATGATTTCATAATCTCTCCCCATTGACCCAAATCATCAATAAACTTCTTACTTTTCAAGCGAATACCGACATAATCCTCATAAATCATATCAATAAAGCGTCGCAACTTTTGCTTCATCTCAGAACTGAGCGCAATTCGACCCAAATCATCAAAGGACATCATCTGAAACTTAGCCATTAAATAAGGCACATTAGGATCAAGATTGCTCCTATACCGATCCTCAGTATAATGGTTAGGACACAATAGCCCAGAGTACCGATGTGAAAAATCAAAAGCTTGACCAACACGATGACAAATCACACATTCATGAAAATTTAGTGAAACACCAAAACGCTCCAAAATCTGCACCTCAAAAATAAAGGTCAGTACTTCATAATCAAGCCCATCTTCCATCAACTCTAAAGTCCTAACCAAAAAAGCAAAGAGTTGGGCATCATGAACTTGATCAGCCACTGCTGCATCTGCCAAGGCAACAAGATAGGTCGCATAAGACAGCAAAAATAAGTCACTATTGATGCGTTTAAAGAGGGTCACGTCATGATAATCATCAATATACGACAAACCAGCATCATTGATATTTAAGATAAAATCAGCCATTACCAAAGGTTGCACCACTGAGGTTAGTTTTGACTTGCTGATATGTTTCACGAAAAACATACGCTTACCAGCTAACTCCGTCATGATTTTAACCAATCGGTCATCTTCACGAAAAGGACGATTGTAAAGAACAATGCCCCTACTTTCAATCCTTTTCATACTGGCTCATAAAACGTTTCAAACGACTAATTGCTTCTTTGATGGTCTCCATACTAGCCGCATAAGAAATCCGGAGATAACCTTCACCATATTGACCAAACGCCACTCCTGGGATAAAGGCAACAGCTTCTTCCTCAGCTAATTTTTTCAAGAAAGCAAACGAATCTTGTCCTTCCTTAACAGGAATCTTAGCAAAAATATAGAAGGCACCATCAGGCTTGATAATCCCAAACCCTAACTGTCTTAGTTCGTCAACAATATAATCACGGCGTTTGATATACTCTTGAGCCATTGGTTTGGCATCATCTTTACCCACTGTTAAAGCTGCCAAGGCTGCATATTGAACACTTGTTGTCGCTGCGGTCACAAGGTACTGGTGACTCTTAATCAATTGAGCTGTCATAAAAGCAGGGGCAAAGATAAAGCCTACACGCCAGCCTGTCATGGCATGACTTTTCGATAACCCATTGATTACAATCGTCTGTCGAGGTAAAAACTCACCAATCGACACATGAGGTTCATCTGTGTAAGTGAGTTCCGAATACACCTCGTCACTCACCACAAAGACGTCATATTTCCGCAACACATCTGCCAAATCAGCAATCTGTTGGCGTGAATAAGTCACACCAGTAGGATTAGTCGGGTAGTTCAACAAGACTGCCTTAAGACTATCTCCTTGTTCCAAAATGGCTTTTTCAAGCATGTCTGGGGTCAAAATAAAATCATTATCCCGTGTATCAATCTCAACAATCTCAGCACCCACTAGATTGACAATTGGCTCGTAACCTGGATAAGCTGGCGCTGGTAACAATACTTTATCACCAGGCTCTAAGATTGCCGTCAAAGTGGCCGATAGGGCTTCTGTCGCACCAATTGTCACCAAGACCTCATTTTCAGCATTGTAATCAAGATTGTATTTGTCCCTTACAAAATCAGCAGCCGCCTGACGTAATGCTGGTAAACCTGCCATACCAGTATAGTGACTATGGTTTTCATCAATCGCCTGCTTAGCAGCCTCCTTGATATGGTCTGGCGTATTAAAATCAGGCTCTCCAAGAGTGAGTTTTAAGATACCAGGAATGTGCGAAATAGATTGGTCAAACTGACGAATCATTGACACTTCAATCTTACCTAAATTAGGGTTAAATCGTTTTTCTAAAGACATATAACCTCCATCTTTATAAGGCTAGTTTTAGCCACTAATCAATGACTATATTATACCCTAAAACACACAGAAACACTATCACCTAAAAAAGTAGATTAAAAATGCCCGAAATGATAAATATCTCCCCGTAATTCAGGAGGATTTTCAGCACAAGATAGTAAGTATTTATAACATTTCTCCAAGGACTTCTTAGGATGTTTATAATCATAAGACATCAGTAATCGTCTAAATTTGCAATCATAGTTGACAATAACAGCATGAGCAGTCTCTAAACGATGTTCCACCAAACTTTCAGCCATAAAAACAAATTCCGACATCATAACATCATCTGCCTCATCTTCTTTAAATTCTGGAAATAATTGTATTCTAATAAGATCATAACAAGCATTATCACTTTGAAACTCTTCCTCAGTTTGATAACTTCTAGGATACATGTGAGGAAAATCCTTCATCAACTCTGATGGTCTATAGACATTCTCAACCAAAGCGTATACCGTATGATTAGTTAAATGATGCCATATTTTAAGAATCAAATGGTCTTTCAAGACAACCTCTACTGATACTAAATACATAATAGCCTCCTTACACAAAAGACTGGCTAAACAGCCAGTCTAAACAATCATTACTATACATTATGCAACTCAAAAAGAGGTGATAATGGACGTTTTTCATGAATACGAATAATCGCTTCAGCAATCAAATCAGCAATCGAAATTTGCTCAATCTTCTCAATCAAGCGTTCCTCAGGCATATAAATCGTATCTAAAACAACAAGTTTCTCAATCGCTGATTTTTCAATATTATCCAATGCTGGGCCAGATAATACAGGATGTGTACAGCTTGCATAAACCGAAACTGCACCAGCTTCAGCCAAAGCATCTGCCGCATGGCAAATAGTACCCGCAGTATCAATCATATCATCAATAAGGATACATGTCTTGCCTGCAACATTACCAATAATATTCATAACCTCACTGGTATTCATCTTATCAACACTACGACGCTTATCGATAATAGCAATTGGAGTATGGAGGAATTGCGCTAATTTACGCGCACGAGTCACACCGCCATGGTCAGGACTAACAACCACATAATCACTACCAGTCATACCACGACGAACAAAGTAATCAGCAATCAACGGCGCTCCCATCAGATGATCAACTGGAATATCAAAGAAACCTTGGATTTGTGCAGCATGTAAATCAACTGTCAACAAGCGATCAACACCGGCAACTTCTAACATATTCGCTACCAACTTAGATGTAATTGGCTCACGCGAACGTGCCTTACGATCCTGACGAGCATAACCATAATATGGCATGACAACACTAATTGTTTCAGCACTGGCACGTTTCAAAGCATCTACCATAATCAAAATTTCCATCAAATGATCATTAACAGGCGAACTCGTTGATTGCAAAATGTAGACATGATGCCCACGAATTGACTCCTCAATATTCACTTGAATTTCCCCATCAGAAAATTGACGAACACTTGACTTCCCAAGACTAATCCCCATTGTATCAGCAACCTTTTTTGCCAATTCTTTGTTTGAAGATAAGGCAAACAGTTTTAAATTAGAGTATGACATGATTTCCTCCATCGTTTTAGTCACCTTATATTGTAAACCTTTTTAACCTTTTTTTCAATGATTTTTGTAAACTAGCAACTAGGTGACTTATAGATTATTTGACTCCCCCTTGCAGAAAATCATCTTTTTATCAATCAACATAGACTATTAATATAAATTTATTGAGCGTTATTGTCATTGTTTGTGTAAACGTTATTCTTTTGATATAATATTATTAAAAATAATTATTATAAGGAGCTCAATCATGAAAAAAGCCAAATATCTATTGCTATCTACCTTAATCTTCTCTTCACTATCAGTTACTCAAATCACATCAGCTAACAATACCGAAGAAATCAAATTCAATAGTTGCTCTGAGGCTTGGGCTGCAGGCTATGCTAATATCAAACGTGGAGAAGTCGGATATAGACCTAAATTGGACTTCGATAAAAATGATATAGCATGTGAATTAAAGTATGACAAAAAAGGGAAATATAAACGTGAAGGTCAACCATTAGATAAAATAAAGGCAACACAGCCTGAAGTAGAAACAACAACGCCTGAAAAGACTAATGAAAATGATACCAAACCTGAAGCAGAAACAACTATTGAAAATAATACTAAACCTGAAGCAGAAACAACTACTGAAAATGATACTAAACCTGAAGCAGAAACAACTACTGAAAATGATACTAAACCTGAAGCAGAAACAACTACTGAAAATAATACTAAACCTGACTTGATTGGAAGTGGCGAAACATCTACATTAGAAAATAACCCACAACCAAAAGAAACTGAACCTAAAACTGAAGAAACTAAACCAACGGAAGAAAGCTCAGTAAATAACCTTAATAACACTGAAACAAGTGAAAATAACGGTAAAACTGATGAACCCTCAAAAATAGAGGAAGTAAAAGAAGATAGCAATGACAAAACTCAAACAGGCAAAGATACACCTAAAATTGAGGAAAACAATAACAAACATAATGATACCAAAAAGCCTAATATTTCTGATAAAACAACTACACCAGAATTAAATATTAACCATGATAATAAAGAAAACTCTTCTTCAACCAAGACACAAATTCTAGGTGTAGAGCTAACCTCAAAACCAACTGAAAACACAACAATAAAAGAGGAAAATGACCATAATCAAAAAACAACAGCTACACTTAAACCAACTCCTAAAAAAATAACACCTAAAAAAGAAACTCATGAACCCCATACTAAAAAGGCTTTACCGAAAACCTCAGCTGTCAAATAAATAATATCATCACAATAAAAACAGCCCTATAATTTCTATAGTGGGTAACTCCACCATAGAGATTACAGGGCCTTTTAAGTATCAAAAAGCTCCATATGATCTATAATGAAAAGCATCCAGATCATCATTAGAAAGACTCATATGGAATAAAGAACTAGTCAGGGGAGTGACTAGTTCTTCCCGAGCCTAAAAATAAAAAAGCGAGGATTTTATCACAAACCCACTAGGAATAAAAGACCTAAATATCGCTATTGTGGAGAATATGGACACAGGTAGCCGCTAGGAAATCATCCCTAAGCTAGACTATCCTGTTATTATTAATCAGAAAATTGCAGGAATACAAGGCATTCAAACGCTTCTATCGCCCGACTTTTCGCATGCACTTGACGAATCAAGAAATCCTCACTAAGCTGCTCAGCTATTCCCAAGAACTTAGAGAACATTACGAACTCTATCAATTACTGCTCTTTCACTTCCAAGAAAAACAGACTGAGCATTTCTTTGACCTGATACACGAGGCACTGCCAAAGGTGAATCCTATCTTTCAGACGGTCTTTAGGACCTTTTTAAAAGACAAAGACATGATTATCAATGCCCTTGAGCTTCCCTATTCAAATGCCAAACTTGAGGCGACAAACAACCTCATCAAAGTCATTAAACGAAATGCCTTTGGATTCCGAAAGATGACAACTTTAAAAGAAGGATTTTGATTGCCTTGAACATCAAAAAGGAGAGAACCAATGTGATTCTCTCCAGATGTTAGCTTTTCATCTATCCACTACAGTTGACAAAGAGCCTTTATTCATAGAATACTTTATATTATGGGTAAATATAGTAAACTGATCCACCCCACATTGGACTTGTAGGATCAAACCAACCACGATAATTACCGATAGACATATTACCCGCATAATTAGATTCTAAAACTTGAATCTTATTATTGCCTTCAACAGCAGTCACATAAGCCACGTGACCCAAACTTCCAGCAGGCCAAACTGCTATCGCACCTGGAACAGGTACATTACCAATAGAATGCCCAGCAGCTTGCGCGTTGGCTCCCCATTGATTTGCATTACCCCAGTAATTACCAGCCCAAGGAGCTAACGATTTCACTCCCCAAGTACACTGACCAATAGGGTAAGTATTACCAGCTGTATTAACATTAGCTGTAGCTGATGCTGAAGTTACTGCAGTAGAAACAGGCGTAACTACAGGTTCAGGTTGTGCTGCAGGAGCAGTTGGTGTAACCACAGGTTCAGGTTGTGATATAGGAGCAGTTGGTGTTTCCGCAGGTCTAGATTGCGCAACAACCGCTGGCGTTACAGGTTTAGACTCTACAACAACTGATGCAGTTACTGGAGCCGATGGAGTAGTAGAAACAGGTGCAGTTTGAGTAGTAGATGCAACAGGACTAACAGTAGGTCTAGCTACCACTGACGACTTAGTAGATGCAATTGATGCTGCTTGGGCTTCTGCTTCTGCTTTTGCCTTTGCACGAGCTGCGGCCTCTGCCTCTGCTGCGGCACGAGCTACTGCCTCTGCTTCTGCTTTAGCATTTAATAACGATGCCTTTTCACCCTCTGCTGTTGCTAACTCAGCAGCTAAGTTTAATTCTGCAACTTCTAACGCAGCTTTTTGTGTTGTTAATTGAATAGCTGTATCTTGTAGAACAGCTTGGTTCTCCCAAACTGTATTGATAGCTTCTTGATTGGCTTTTTGTTTCTTCTCAATAGCCTCTTTGTCAGACTCTTGTTGTGCTAACATTTTTTCATTAGCTGACACTACTTCTCTAATAGCTACAACACGACTAATAGCATCTGAAACTGATTCTGAATTCACAATCGTGCTAATATAGCTTGTTGCAGTATTATTTTTTTGAGCACTGCGAGCTTGATTTTCCAAAGATGCTGTACGAGCAATAATCTTTTCAGCTAATGCTGAAATTTCTTGAGATAATACGGTAGACTCTTCTTGTAAACGTTCATTTTCAGCAGTAAGTTCAGCTTGTTGAGCCTCCAAAGCAGATACTTGAGCTTGAACAGAAGAAACCTGAGCTTTAGCAGCAGCTTGTTCCTTAGTTAAACTAGCAATAACAGAATCCTTAGCAGCAATTTTTGCATCAAAATCAGCTGCATTAACAAGTTGTGTAGCCTGTAATAATGGTCCTAATGTTACTCCACTTAATAAAATAGCAGATAATAATTTTTTCTTCATACGATAATACTTCTCCTCCATGATAAGACATCTACTATTTTACCAAAAAAAAACGAAAATATGTTACACCTATATTACAGTTTTGTTGTTATTTATCACTAATATAAAAATTGTCCCATAGCCAAAATCTAAACGAGCCTGAGACAAAACCCATCTCAGCCAGACAAAAAGTAGAAGAACTGATTTTGGAATCCTCTACTTTTTAGTTTTCCGTTATTCTTCTGTTGTATTTCTTGAGATTGTTAGCCATGAGAACCAGTCCCATGTCAATTTTTACCTTACGTCTGCCCCTTAGGTTACACCTGGTGTAGCCCAAACAAGCCTTTATCTGACCAAAGACTGGTTCCACATCCACCTTGCACTTGGCAAAAATGGCGCGACCTTGATTAGATAAAAGCGCTTGGCTTTCTTTCTGCTTGAGCTGTTGGTAACGCTCATTGATATAGAGTCCCTTTTGAGGTGCAGCCTCAGCTTCCTCAGCGAGATAAACCTTGATTTCTTGCTTAAACCCAGAAGCTGTCTTTCGGAATTGTGTATGACTAAAAGATTAGACAAAGCCATCTGGATGTTGGTAGACATCTGTTTCCTCGTCATAGGTCCAATTAACAGCTCGTTTCTGGAATGACCGCTTCTGTTCACGGTCAAATTGATTGTATTTGATGTAGTGGGACACACTAGCCTCATCTAGCTTGAGAAGATTTTCCTCACTGCCGTTCCTGCATCAGCCACGACTGTCTTGAGATTGTGAGGGTAAGTTTCTAGAAAAGGGAGTAGCGTCAAAGTATTTGTCGGATTAGCCTTTCTAATATTTTTTAGGCAATTATATTTTAGCAAGACTATCTCTATAAAGCAAAAAGCAACAGCATCAAATCCGTTGCTTTTTGTCTTGCATGGGTGGTTTTGTCTCAGGTTCTTTTAATTTCTATGTGCTATACTATACTTACCCGTGGTGCTAGTTGATGTCAAAGTATACTAAAAAGCCCAAAAGAGCTATACTGTAAGTGACAAAACAGACAGGAGGTAGTTCTCTTGAGCCACTTACAGTATACTGCAAAATCCCATCATTTACAATGGAGTATGGCACAATTAACTCAAATATGTTCTCAATGGTATCGTGATTATTGTCCCAAATCACTAAAACATCGTAAAAATGTTGGCTTATCTAAGGTTTCTGATGTGTCACTTCTTGTTTTATTGTTACTTCAAGCTGAGTTAGGAATAACCTCATCAAGGTTATTAAACGAAATGCCTTTGGAATCAGAAAGGTGACAACTTTAAAAGAAGGATTTTGAGGCTCTATAATTTCTGTAGTGGGTAACTCCACCATAGATCATATAGGGCCTTTTGAGTACCAAAAAAGCCCCATATGATCTATAATGAAAAGCATCCAATCCATCATTAAAAAGACTCATATGGAATAAAGAACTAGTCAGGGGAGTGACTAGTTCTTCCCGAGCCTAAAAATAAAAAAGCGAGGATTTTATCACAAACCTACTCGGAA
>NZ_JBRUGW010000008.1:0-61060 GCF_053206505.1 Streptococcus fryi
ACTGACACGTTTCTTTTTTGGAATGACCAGTCTCTACATAAGCAATAACTCGTTTTCTAAAATCTATTCCGTAACTTTTCATAAGTATAGTATAACAAATACTATACAGAAACTAAAGGACTATAAAGACAGTTTTTGATTTTTGGTATCTATTGAATTGCTTAAACTCCTTTTTTTTGATACAATGTATGCTGATATATAATGGATTTTTAGGAGTTTTTTCATGCCTAGACGGTCAAATCACTATAAAAAACACGAGAAAAACAAGTTGGATTTTCTTAACATAGCGCTGATTACCCTGTCGTTTGTTGTGGGTTTGTTTTTAATCTTTGCGATTTATAGCTATAACTTGCTACAATTCAATCAGTTGGACAAAGTCGTTATGATTGGAATTGTTGTTGCCTTACTTATCGCCTTGCTATTGGTTATTTTTAGAAAACTGAAATGGCTCACAACGCTTTTTTTGGTACTGTTTTTGACAGTAGGCTTGTCTAGCCTTTATGTCATCAAAACCTTTATTGACGTTTCCCAAAAAATGAATACAACAGCTCAGTTTTCAGAATTAGAGATGAGTGTTGTTGTTCCAGTTGATAGTGATATTGCCAGTATTTCAGATATTGATGAGGTTTTAGCACCAGTAGGAGTTGATAATGACAATATTACTGCCTTAATCGATGATATCGCCTCTAAAAAAGGTAAGCAATTAACAGTCATAGAACAAGATAGTTATGCTAAAGCCTATGACGTTTTGTCAACTGATAAGAATAAGGCTATGGTACTAAATGGTGCCTATGCCAGTTTGCTTGGACCTGATAGCTCAGACTATGCCGAGAAGTTGAAAAAAATCTATACCTTCCGATTAAAGAAAGAAGTCAAAGTCTCAACTAGTAAGCCTAAAACCAATGCTAAGGCGATGACAGTATATATTAGTGGTATTGATACCTATGGTCCGATTTCAACGATTTCACGCTCGGATGTCAATATTTTAATGACTATCAATCGTGAAACCGGCAAGATTTTACTAACGACAACGCCTCGCGATAGTTATGTTTCAATTGCTGGTGGCGGTCAAGGCCAGAAGGATAAATTGACCCATGCCGGTATCTATGGTGTTGAGTCGTCTATTCAAACGTTGGAAAACTTATACGACATTCCGATTGATTATTATGCTAAGATAAATTTCACTTCCTTCCTCAATCTGATTGACCTTCTTGGTGGTATAGAGGTTGAGAATGATCAAGAATTTACTAGTCTTCACGGTAATTACCATTTCCCTGTTGGTATGATTCATCTAGATTCCAAAAAAGCACTTGGCTTTGTTCGTGAGCGTTATTCTCTAGAACATGGTGATAACGATCGAGGACAAAATCAGATGAAAGTTATAGCTGCTATTATCAAAAAGCTAACCTCAGTCAATGCGATTGCTAATTACCAACAGTTGATAGATGGTTTGGGAGATTCTGTGCAAACCAGTATGCCATTGGTGACAATAATGGCGTTGGCAAATGAACAGTTAGCAAGCCATCAGGAATATACTATTACTTCTCAGTCTTTAGAGGGAACTGGAAGTACGGGAGAGTTACCGTCTTATGCTATGCCAGGAGCAGCCCTTTATATGCTCTCTATAGATGAGAATAGCTTGAATCAAGTGTCAGCAAATATCAAAGCAACTTTGGAGGGCAGATAAGCATGATAGATATTCACTCTCACATCATCTTTGATGTTGACGATGGGCCTTCTACTTTGGAAGAAAGTATCTCGTTAATTAAAGAAGCTTACCGTCAAGGTGTCCGTCATATCATAGCGACTTCACATCGTCGTAAAGGTATGTTTGAAACACCTGAAGATATTATTGCCAATCATTTTAATAAAGTCAAAGAGCGTTTGGTCAAAGAATTGCCAGACATGACACTTCATTATGGTGGTGAACTTTATTACTCTAGTGATGTTTTACACAACTTAGAGACGAAGACTTATCCGAGATTGGCAGGTTCTCGATATGTTTTAGTGGAATTTAGCAGTGGTACGTCATGGAAAGAGATCCATTCAGCGCTGACCAACTTATTACTGCTTGGTTTAACACCTGTCGTGGCACATATTGAGCGATATAATGTTTTGGAAAAAGACAAAAAGAAGGTTTCAGAAATGATTGCCATGGGGTGTTACATGCAAATTAACAGCAGTTCAGTGTTGAAACCAAAACTCTTTGGTGACAAATATAAGGTCCATAAAAAAAGAGCCAAGTATTTTTTGGATAATGATTTGGTACACTTTGTCGCCAGTGATATGCATAATACCCATCAGAGAAAACCGTATATGAAAACAGCATATGAGCTGATTCGTCAACAATACGGTTCTCAAAGAGCAAAAGATCTTTTTAACAATAATCCCGAAGCGATATTATTAGATGAATTACTATAGGACTTAGGAAATAGGAGAACAAATGGAAAAAACAGCACATTCAGAATTAGAAATTGACCTACTCACCCTAGTTAAAAAGTTGTGGTCAAGAAAATTCTTCATTATTTTTATAGCAGGTTTATTTGGAACCGCGGCTTTAGCATATAGCTTGTTCTTGGTAACACCACTTTATCAATCGACGACACGTATCTACGTTGTCAACCAAAATTCAAACAACAATACCTTAACCACTCAAGATTTACAAGTTGGTGATTACCTTGTCAAAGACTATCGTGAAATTATTCTGTCAAAAGATGTGATGTTAGCGGTTATGGAAAAAGCAGTTTCAGAAGGTATTCCAGAAGATGATGTTATTACTTTATCTGATCGTGTCTCAGTTAATAGCCCAGTCAATACTCGCGTGATTTCCATCAGTGTCACGGATGCTAATCCAGACATTGCCAGTCATTTGGCTAATGCTATTCGTGAAGAGTCTGCACTTAAGATAAAAGATGTTACTAAAGTCGAAGAGGTAACAACATTAGAAATAGCGGAGCCAGCTGAGGCACCTGCTTCACCAAATTTGAAGCGTAACGCCTTATTAGGCATTTTACTTGGTGGTTTCTTGTCAACAGTAGGTGTTGTGGTCAAGGAGTTATTAGACGATCGTGTGAAACGTCCAGAAGATATTGAAGAAGTTTTGGGAATGACCTTATTAGGACTGGTTCCAGATGAATCACAATTGAAATAGGAGTAGGATATGGCACAATTAGAATTAGTAAGAGCAAAAGCTGTTTTAGCTAAAAAATCAGAAGAATATTATAATTCGATTAGGACAAACATTCAATTTAGTGGTTCAGGAATTAAGACGATTGTCTTGTCATCAGTACAACCTAATGAAGGGAAATCAACCACCTCCACTAACTTAGCAATTTCCTTTGCACGAGCAGGTTATCGCACACTCTTGATTGATGCGGATACACGTAACTCGGTTATGATGGGGACATTTAAGGCAACTGAAAGAATCTCAGGACTGACGAGTTATCTATCAGGTAATAGTGAACTTTATCAAGTGATTAGCACTACCAATGTTGAAAATTTAGACATGATTGCTTCAGGCAAGGTTCCACCAAATCCAACAACGCTATTACAAAATGCTAACTTTAATTTCTTGATTGATCGAGCAAGAGAAAGCTATGATTATGTCATCATTGATTCACCACCGATTGGTTTAGTCATTGATGCAGCTATCATTGCACAAAAATGTGACGCGAGCATTTTGGTGACGGAGTCTGGAGCAATTAAACGTAAGTTTGTCAAAAAGGCAAAAGAGCAATTGGAGCAAAGTGGAGCTCAGTTCTTAGGTGTTATTCTCAATAAGGTTGATTTAACGTCAGAAAGCTATGGTTCTTACGGTGGTTATGGCGGTTATGGTAATTACGGAGAATACGGGAAAAAAACTAAGAAGAAAGCAAAGTCTAAAAAAGTTTAGGCATAATCAAAAAGAAAGGTTTAGAAAATCGATCTTTGTTTGAGTTCAAAAGTCGAGTTCTATAGTAGTGGTATTTTATATTGAAACTGAAAGAGATAAAAATACCTAGTCATGTTATTGTTGTTTCTGATTCTAGAGAATTAACTGTCTTAAAAAATTATTTGTCTTCAAATCGCATACATGTAGTGGAAATATTGCAAATTGAAGATATACTTTCAAACGTTGATTTAGTTGAGTTTCGAGAGAGTTTAACAAATCTTTTAAGATATAATCATGTTAGTGGGCTTCTTCTTATCACCAAAACAGGTTTGATCAAAGATGAATTGTTTAAGGAACTCAAAAAGATAGGGTTACCAATCATACTTTTCAATGAAATTGAAGAAGAAGTGCTTTATTCAGAGGTTAATATTGATCAAGCGTACATATTTTCTCCAATATATTTAGCTATAAAAAGGATTATGGATGTTATAGGTAGTATTATTGGAATTATCGTGATGCTGATAACAGCAATCCTTATTTACCCAGTTGTACAAAGTCAATCAAAAGGTCCGTTATTTTTTAAGCAACAACGTGTAGGTAAAAATGGAAAGATTTTTAACATTTATAAATTTAGAAGCATGTATTTGGATGCAGAAGAGCGTAAGGAAGAATTGTTATCTCAAAATTCCTTATCAACGGATTTGATGTTTAAAATGGATAATGATCCAAGGATATTTCCATTTGGTCAGAAATTAAGAAATTGGTCTTTGGATGAACTACCACAGTTTATCAATGTGTTAAAAGGTGAAATGTCCTTAGTGGGAACCAGACCTCCTACAGTTGATGAATATCAAAAGTATGAATTGCATCATTTTAAACGCTTAATTATGAAACCAGGTATTACAGGAATGTGGCAAGTATCTGGAAGAAGTAATATATCAAATTTTGAAGATGTTGTAAGATTAGATGAGTCCTATATAAAGAACTGTTCAATAATACAGGATTTTCAGTTATTATTAAAAACAATTATTGTGGTGTTAAAAAAAGTGGGGAGCAAGTGAGTTATACAACTAAAAAAATATATGGCTATTAAACAACAATCAGTTAAAGTAAATTTTATAATGAATTTTATTTTAACTATTTCTAATTTTATTTTTCCTTTGCTGACTTTTCCTTATATTTCCAGAGTGCTGACAGCCTCTGGGGTTGGCATCATAACATTTGCTAGTTCAATTGTTGCATATTTTAGTATGCTTGGAATGTTAGGTATTCCTACTTATGGGATTAGAGCCTGTGCGAGAGTAAGAAATAATAAATTAGAACTTTCTAAAACTGTAATTGAAATATTGATTTTGAACGCTATGGTTATGTTTTTTTCATTAATCATTCTTATTGTAGTTGTTTTTAATACTGACCAGCTCTATCAAGAAAAAAACTTATATTTTATACTATCTTCTGCACTAGTTTTTAACGTATTAGGAGTGGAGTGGTTATATAAGGCTTTAGAGAAGTATACGTATATTGCAGTGAGATCTATATTATTTAAATTTATATCAATTATTTTGATGATAGCATTAGTTCATTCTACTAGTGATTATATTATTTATGCTGCTATTACAGTATTTGCTAGTGTCGGTTCTAATGTTTTAAATTTTTTTTATCTAAGAAAAATAATAACCATACATGATTTGAGAGATATATCTTTACGTAGACATCTAATGCCGGCAATTACTTTCTTTTTATTAACCATATCTGTTACGATATATTTAAATGTAGATATAACATTATTAGGTTTTTTAAAGGGTAGTAAGGAAGTTGGTTACTATTCTGCAGCTGTTAAAATAAAGCAAATTTTGGTTAGTTTGGTAACTTCTTTGGGAGCAGTATTAATGCCGAGACTAACTTATTATTATGAAAATGATGAGAAAGAACAATTTAATATCCTTATTCAAAAAGCTTTATCAGTCGTTTTTTTGTTAGCTTTACCACTGGTGACTTATTTTATAGCACAGTCTAGAAATAGTATTTTATTTTTGTCAGGTTCTAGTTTTCTTCCAGCAGTTATACCTATGAAATTGATTATGCCTTCAGTGTTATTTATAGGCTTATCTAATTTAATGGGGATGCAAATTTTGGTACCAACTAACCGAGAGAAGTTAGTTGTAACATCTACAATTATTGGTGCATTTGTTAGCTTTTTGATTAATAGTTTAATGGTTCCTTTCATGGGTGCAAAAGGTACAGCGTTTGCTAGTACTCTATCAGAATTAACAGTGGCTTTAGTTCAGTTCTATTTCCTAAAGGAATTGCTTTATCCTATGTTAAAATTAGCGAAAGTTTATAAAATTATAGTTAGTTCATTAGTTGCGCTACTGGTTATTTTACCATTAGAAAAAGTTTTGGTATGGGGTGTTTTCTGGAAATTATTTTTTAGTTCAGTTGTTTATTTTGCAGTTTATATTGCCTTACTATTATTATTTAAAGAAACTTTTACTTTGGAAGTATTAAAATCAGTTTTAAAAAAATTGGAGAAAAAAAATGAATTATGATTATCTTATTGTAGGTGCTGGGTTATTTGGTGCAGTTTTTGCTCATGAAGCGGCAAAAAAAGGGAAAAAAATAAAGGTAATTGAAAAGAGAGATCATATAGCGGGAAATATCTATACAAAGGATGTTGATGGAATTCAAGTTCATGTATATGGTGCACATATATTTCATACTTCGAATAAAGAAATTTGGGATTATGTAAATCAATTTGCAGAATTTAATCGCTATACCAATTCTCCTGTTGCAAATTATAAAGGAGAGATTTATAATTTGCCTTTTAATATGAATACTTTTAATAAACTCTGGGGTGTCGTAACACCTAAGGAAGCATTAGAAAAAATTTCTGAACAACGATCAATTCTTAATAATAAGACTCCAGAAAATTTAGAAGAACAAGCAATATCTCTTGTAGGTACTGATATTTATCAAAAATTAATAAAATCTTATACAGAAAAACAGTGGGGAAAACCTTGTAGAGAACTTCCTGCATTTATTATACGACGATTACCAGTTAGATTTACATATGATAATAACTATTTTAATGATACGTATCAAGGTATTCCAATTGGTGGTTATACGCAGATTGTTGAAAAAATGTTACAACATGAGAATATTGACGTCGAATTAGGTGTTGATTTTTTCAAAGATAAAGAATTATATATGCAAAAGTTTCCTAAAATTGTATTTACAGGCATGATTGACCAATTTTTTAATTATGAGTTAGGCGAATTGGAGTATCGTAGCCTTAGATTTGAAACTAAAATGATAGATATTGATAATTATCAAGGTAATGCAGTTGTCAATTATACAGACAGTGAAACTCCTTTTACAAGAATTATTGAGCATAAACATTTTGAATTTGGAAAACAAAAGAAAACAATTATTACTAGGGAATATTCTAAACAATGGGTGTCTGGTGACGAGCCATACTATCCGGTTAATAATGAACAGAATAATCATTTATATCTTTCTTATAAAAAGTTGTCAGAAAAATATAGCAATATAATTTTTGGTGGTCGCTTAGGTCAATATCGTTATTATGATATGCATCAAGTCATTGCAGCAGCTTTGCATTGTGTTAATAAAGAATTTGGAGAATAGCTAATGTCAAAGAAAGTTAGGCAGGTTCAATTAAAAGAACTTGATTTACTGAAAGTTTTTATAGAATTATGTCAAAAAAATAATCTAACTTACTATGCTTTAGGTGGAACACTTTTGGGTGCTGTTAGACATAAAGGATTTATTCCTTGGGATGATGATATGGATTTAGGTATGCCTCGCCGAGATTATGATAAATTTATAGAGATAGTTTCAAAAGATTTACCAAATACTGTTGAATTAAAAATTCAGGCTGACAATTTAAATAACACTTGTATCATTGATAAATCACATGAATTTATTTTTGGCGAGACTATTACTAATCCTTTTATTGATATTTTTCCTTTGGATGGTTACCCTAAAAAAGGAATACTTCGTAAAATTCATACAGGTCGTATCATGTTTTACCGTGCCTTATCAAAAATATCTGTTGTTGAAAACCTTTTTGAAAGGGATAGGGGACATTTTGAGAATGCAATTGTTATTATTTCTAAACAATTGAGATTGAATAGGTTTTTAAAGACATCTACAATTAACTTAAAATTACAAAAAATTATAAAATCATATAAATTTGAAGATTCTGAATTTGTTGGTAATGTTTTAGGAACATATAGGTTGAAAGAAATTGTAGAAAAGAAAATTATTGGTGAACCTAAAATATTACCATTTGAAGAAATTTATATATCTGTTCCATCAGATTCAGATGCCTACTTAAAAAATATTTACGGTGACTATATGATTCTACCAGAAGAAGAAAATAGAGTAGGACATTTTGAAGGAACTTGGGGGAAGTGATGAAATCAGTTGAAATGCTAGGAATTGTGATACATCCATTGACGATGGCTGAAACTGTTGAAGCAGTTGATGGATATATAAAACAAAAGAAACCACTTCATTTAATGGGAGTTAATGCGGATAAAATAAATCTATGCTATGATGATGAGAGAGTTAAAGATATTGTTAATTCTTCTGGAATAGTGAACGCAGATGGTGCTTCTGTTGTATTAGCTGGTAAATTTCTCGGAGTGGATATACCTGAAAGAGTTGCAGGAATAGATTTGATGCAGGAGTTACTCGTACTTGCTGAAAATCAAAAATATAGCGTGTACTTTTTGGGAGCTAAGCAAGAAATACTTGATAATATGTTAGTTAATTTTAAAGAACGTTTTCCAAAGCTGAGAGTCATTGGAAGTAGAAATGGATATTTTTCTGATGAATTATTAAATGAAATTGAAAATGAGATCAGGTTATTATCACCAGATATCGTTTTTATTGGTATTACTTCTCCTAAAAAAGAATATATTGTAGATCAATTTTTAAGTAATGGATTATCTTCTGTGTTTATGGGGGTAGGAGGTAGTTTTGATGTTTTATCTGGTCATATAAAAAGAGCTCCAATATGGATGCAGAAATATAACTTGGAATGGCTATATAGAGTTGCAAACGAACCCAAAAGGTTATTTAAGCGTTATTTTGTTGGGAATATGATTTTTATTAGTCGTGTAATTAAGGAGAAAATAAAGAATGTCAACTAATATCTTACATATTTCACGTACGATGGGTATTGGTGGGGCAGAAAAAATTGTATATCAACTATGCCATGCAATGTCAAGAACTTTTAAACGAACTTTTGTTGCGTCTAGTGGCGGAGAATTTGTTTCTGATCTTGAAACCAGTGGTTTTGTTCATGTTAATTTATATGATATAGAGACTAAAAACCCATATAGAATAATTAAAAATTATAAACTTTTAAAAGAGGTAGTGAACATGAATAATATAGATATTATTCATGTTCATCATAGAATGGGCCTTTTGTATGCACAACTTATAAAATTATTTGTCCCCAGTGTTAGAATTATATACACTGCTCATAATATATTTAAAGATAAACTGTTGTTTTATAAATTGCTTCTAACTAATGTAGAGACTATAGCAATAGGTGAATCAGTTGAGAACTCATTACAGCAAGATGTGAAATTAACTAATGATATTAGGGTTATTTATAATTGTGTAAGTCCAAATAAAACTACGGAAAAACTATACGATGAGCGTATTGTTGATTACACGGGTCATAAATTATTGTTTGTTGGACGGTTAACAAAACAAAAGGGTGTTGGTTATCTTATAAAGGCTATTGCAAAATTAAAAAATGTACAATGTAAATTGTTCATAGTTGGTGATGGTGAGGATAGAGAAATTTTAGAAGATTTAACAAAGTCTTTAGGTATTGAAAGTAAAGTGGTTTTTCTTGGATTTCAAAAAAATCCTAGTTCATATATAGCAATTTCAGAATTTATGATTATGCCTTCTTTATGGGAGGGATTACCACTAACCCCTATAGAAGCATTCATGCTTCGAAAAACTTTGGTTGCTACTAAAATACCTGGAATTACTGATATTATCAATAATAATAATGGATTATTGGTTGAAGCAAAAAATGTAGAGGAATTAGCTTCATCCATAAACTATTTAATTGAAAATCCATTAATCAGAGAACAGAAAGAAAAATGTGCTTATGAGACCTATTTGGAAAAGTTTTCATATGAAACATTTGTTTCAAATTATCATGACCTCTATTTCAAGGAGAAAAAATAGATGAAGAAAATTATGTTGATTTTTGGAACACGTCCAGAGGCAATAAAAATGAGTCCTCTAGTGAATCAATTAAAAGAGTATGAAAAAGATTTTGAAACTCGAGTTTGTGTCACTGGACAACATAGAGAAATGTTATCTCAAGTTTTAAGTGTATTTAATATTTTACCTGATTATGATTTAGAAATTATGAAAGATAATCAGACATTATTTACGATTACAGTATCTATTCTTGAAAAATTACGCCCTATATTAGAATATGAGCGTCCTGATATTGTTTTAGTTCATGGAGATACCACAACCACCTTTGCAGCTTCTTTAGCAGCATTTTATCTAGGAATTAAGGTTGGACATATTGAAGCAGGCCTAAGAACATATAATAAACTAAGTCCATTTCCAGAAGAATTCAATAGACAGGCCACATCTATCATTGCAGATTACCATTTTGCTCCTACACAAGTTTCATTTGATAACTTATTAAAAGAAGGAAAACCCAAAGAAACAATTTATATAACTGGTAATACTGTTATTGATGCTTTAAAAACAACTATAAAACAAGACTATAGTAATGAACATATTGAATGGGCTAAGGACTCACGTTTAATTTTGATTACGGCACATAGACGTGAGAATATTGGTTTACCTATGGAAAATATGTTTAGTGCAATCAAAAGAGTTTTAATAGAGTTTCCAGATGTGAAAGTCATTTACCCAATTCACAAAAATCCTAAAGTTAGAGAAATTGCGAATCGTATATTTAGAGATGAAGATAGAGTTCGTCTCATAGAACCTCTGGAAGTTATTGATTTCCATAATTTTATGAATCAAAGTTATATGATTTTAACAGATTCAGGAGGTGTACAAGAAGAAGCACCTTCTCTGGGAAAACCAGTACTTGTTATGAGAGATACTACTGAAAGACCAGAGGGAATAGAAGCTGGTACTTTAAAATTGGTAGGTGTACAGGAAGAAAATATTTATACTGCCTTTAAGTTGTTGCTAAGTAGCAAGGAAGAGTATTTAAAAATGAGTATCGCTTCTAATCCCTATGGTGATGGTACTGCAAGTAAGAAAATAGCAGATATTTTGTTAAAAACTTTATAGTGTTACTATTTAGTATGGTTGATAAAAGGAGAATAGATGAGTAAATTATTAACGATTTCAATTGCAGCCTATAATGTATCAGAGTATATTGAAACAACTTTGCAATCGTTA
Source organism: Streptococcus fryi (assembly GCF_053206505.1). Taxonomy (NCBI): domain Bacteria; kingdom Bacillati; phylum Bacillota; class Bacilli; order Lactobacillales; family Streptococcaceae; genus Streptococcus; species Streptococcus fryi. The sequence goes on from NZ_JBRUGW010000008.1 coordinate 11,324, forward strand.
GTTACATCTAAGTATATAGATTTACTAGAGATTATTGTTGTGAATGATGGAAGTAAAGATAACACACTAGAAATTATAGAAAAATATGAGATGGATTATCCTGGAAGTGTTATTGTGATTGATAAAGAAAATGGGGGTTATGGTACAACTGTCAATGCAAGTATTGAAAAAGCAACAGGAAAATTCTTTAGATTATTGGATGGCGATGATTGGGTAGATACTAATGAGCTTGATAAGTTGTTGCTGAGGCTATTAGAGACAGATGTTGATGTTGTTTTTACCAATTTCTCTAAGGTTTATGAGGATTCTAAGGCTAAAAAGACAGTTTTCATTGATAACTTACCTTACGATACCCGTATAACTCTTTCATCTTGCCATGATGTTTACGGTGTAGGTATGTGGGCTATTAGTTATAACTTAGAGCTTTTAAAGCAAATCAATTTACAATTGCCTAGTGGTATCCCATATACTGATATGCTTTTTTCAACTCTTCCTATGTTTCAAGTAACAGAGGCTATTTATTATGATTTGAACGTTTATCAGTATAGGATAGGTAGAGAAGGTCAATCTATCAGCAGGGAATCACGTATAAAAAATGCAGATACCTTTATTAATTTAACGAAAGATTTAGTTGTGGCTTACTCACAACATGAATTAAAAAATGATTATGTCAAGAACAGGATTTTAGGTTATACTTTTGGTTCTTACAAAACATTATTGTTAAATCTTCAATCCGATGAGGTAAAGAGCTCATTACAATCTTTTGATATGTTTATATATCGGTATGCTAAAGAAATATATGATGAAATGGAACATAAGAGACATTCGAAAGTAGCTCTTTTGGTTAAACTAGTTCGCCTTAGTCGATATAGGTTAATTGATGTATTGGCTTTCTTTAATTATCAGATAAAGAACTGGGAGTAGTGTTGAAAATGAAGATGAAATACAAGGATAAATAATATGGACTATAAACGATTTAAAGGAGAAATTAGATTAGAGAGTATTTTATACTTTTTAGCACTGACTATTTATCTAGTATCTAATTTTATTGTGCAAACGACACTGGTACATAGAATTTCTAATATTTTCACATATAAGGCTTTTGCTTTATCTGTAGCAATATTGTTATTGCTTACTAAAATTGTATTACATAGAAGATATTTAGTAAAAGACTTTATTATTGTGTTACTAATAGCTATTTTATTAGTTATTGTTGGATATAATTTAAAAAATTCAAATCGATCCTTTAACTTAATAACCGTATTCTTGTTAATTGTTGGGCAAAATGGCATTTCATTGAGGAGGATTTTTATATATTCTACCTTAATTTTAGGAACCTGTATTGCTATAACACATGGTGCTTATTTATTGGGATTTTTACCAGTTACAAAAACTTGGCAACGTTACGGAGTTAATAGAGAGAGTTTAGGTTATTTATACACTAGTTTTTCGTCTAATTTTATGTTCCATTTTTCATTAGCATATATTTTTATTAGAAAAGAAAAAATGAGATTAATAGAAACAATTGTGATTTCTAGTATAGCCATGTATTTTTATCAGCAAACTAATACAAAGTCTGCGCTTGCATTTAATGCACTACTAATAATAGGTTATTACATAATAAAATATATATTTTCTGTAAAGATAATTGATTTAGTAAATAGATATATTTTGATTATTGGAACAGTTGTTCCAATTTCTTTAACTTATATTTATGATGCAAATAAATTGTGGATGTATTCTTTAAATACGTTACTTACTGGTAGATTAGCATTAGGAAAAAGAGCACTAGATTTATTTGGTGTCAGTATACTTGGTCAAAAAGTTGAATGGACATATGAATTTGGTAATATAGGCACAGGAATCGTATATTTATTTGTTGATTCATCTTTTCTAAATATATCAATTGTTTATGGTGTTATTGTTTTAATTGTTCTACTAATTGGATACTACTCTTTATCTAAATACCAGTTTACAAGAAATAGATACTATATGCTTACCTTTTCAATGTTAGTCTTACATTCAAGTTTTGATCCCCAGTTCATAGAGTTGTACTACAATTTATTTTTATTATTACTTGGAGCCTTATTCAGAACTGATAAGAATAGGTATTTACACGATGATTTTGAAATTTTGTAATTGGAGGTAGTTTCAATGATTTACGCAGGTATTTTAGCAGGTGGTAAAGGTACACGAATGGGCATACAAGATATGCCTAAGCAATTTTTGGAGTTGGGAGATAAACCTATTTTGATTCATACAATAGGTAAATTCATTTTAGTTCCTGAAATAGATAAGATTATTGTTGGTGTTCATCCGGATTGGGTTACTTATACGGAAGATTTGATTGATAAATATTTAGATAGTTATAAATCGCGTATCATTATTACTGAGGGGGGGATTGATCGCAACTCAACTATTGAGAATATCATTCAGACAATAAATAACATATATTCAGTTTCTTCAGATGATATTATTGTGACACATGATTCTGTAAGGCCTTTTGTAAGTTTGAAAGCAATTCAACAGAATATTGAGTTGTCTCGGGTTTATGATGCAGTAGATACTGTCGTCGAAGCCACAGATACAATTGTTCAAAGTATAGACAGTAAAGTTATTTCAGATATTCCTGAGCGTCGTTATCTGTACCAAGGACAAACTCCTCAAACATTCAAAGTAAAAGGGTTTATAGAATTATACCAGTCATTATCTGAACAAGATAAGAGTGTTTTAACGGATGCATGTAAAATATTTGTCATAAATAATAAATCTGTGGCTTTAGCTCAAGGTGATTATTCAAATATTAAGATTACAACCGTCACAGATTTAAAAATTGCAAGAAGCATGATTGAGGATAATTAGTATGTTAAATCAAGTCTATCAGTTGATTAATCCAAAAACAATTTCAATAAAATATGAAGAAATTGGTATAAATCATTCGAAACAAGTTATAGTTAAACCCTCTTTCATGGCAATATGCCATGCAGATCAACGTTATTATCAGGGGAAACGCGATCCTAAAGTTCTTGCTAAAAAGCTACCAATGGCACCAATTCATGAAGCATGTGGAGTTATTGTAGCAGATCCAACTGGAACGTATTCCCCTGGTCAAAAAGTTGCTCTTATCCCAAATCAACCTCCTCATGAAAGTGATGATATCTTTTTTGAAAATTATTTATCTGGTAATTATTTTCGCTCCAGTGGATATGACGGTTTTATGCAAGAAGTTCTTGCAATGCCATTAGATAGGGTCGTACCTTATGATAATATTAAGGATGAAATAGCAGCTCTTTCAGAATTTTCTAGTGTTTGTATGCATGCTATTAATCGTTTTGATAAATTGGCTCATCCAATTCGTGAAAAGATTGCTGTAATTGGTGATGGAAGTTTAGCTTTTGTGTTAGCAACTGCTTTACACCATACATTTCCATTATCTAAAATTACTGTAATAGGTCGTAATATCGAAAAATTACGTTTATTTAATTTTGTTGATTCTACTTATCTAACAACAGAAGTACCTGAAAAATTAACTTTTGATCATGCTTTTGAATGTGCAGGTGGTCAAGGTAGTGAACCAGCTATTAACGATATTATTTCTTATATTAAACCCCAAGGTACTATTTTATTAATGGGTGTTAGTGAGAATAGAGTGGCTATTAATACCAGAGACATATTAGAAAAAGGTTTGACACTTATTGGTTCTTCGCGGTCTGGTAGGGAAGATTTTATAAAAGCTATTGAGATGCTAAAAGATAAGAGGATACAAAGCAGATTATCAAATATTATATATATTGAAAATCCGGTTAGCTCAATTGAGGATATTCATAAAGTATTTGCAACTGATTTAATGACTTCGTTTAAGACGGTTTTTAAATGGAATATGTAATACTAATTTTGAATTTTTAAATGCATAAATTCAAACCCCCCAATGGTTTCTTAGATTAGTTGACAATTTTTCGAGTTCAGTTTATAATGTTTAAAAATATCCTTTTAACATGGTCCAGAGAGGCTATAAAGGAGAGTCGACTGAAGGACAGTTTGGCTGTCACCTATCGTTTAACCTTGCCTTTCTGGTGAGGTTATTTTGTTTTTGATGAAGGAGACATGATGAGAGAAGAACGGCCGATAATTGCACTTGATTTTCCTGATTTACCTACGGTGAAGGCTTTTTTAGCTAAGTTTCCTAGTGCTGAGGCATTATATGTCAAGATTGGGATGGAATTGTATTATGCTGCTGGAGCAGAGGTTGTAAGTTATGTCAAATCATTGGGCCATTCAGTTTTTTTAGATTTAAAACTGCATGATATTCCGCATACGGTCAAATCTGCAATGACGGTTATACGTCATTTAGATGTGGATATGACCAATGTTCATGCAGCAGGTGGTGTTGAGATGATGCGAGCTGCCCGTGAGGGATTGGGTGATGAGCCTATTTTAATAGCTGTTACCCAGCTAACGTCTACTAGTCAGGAACAGATGCAACAAGATCAGAATATAAACACCAGTCTGATGTCTTCTGTGTTGCATTATTCGCAAAAAGCTAAGGAAGCAGGGCTTGATGGTGTGGTTTGCTCTGCTCAGGAAGTAACAGCGCTGAAATTGACAACAGGAAGTCAGTTTCTGTGTTTAACACCAGGGATTAGACCGGCTGGTGTCGACTCATCTGATCAGAAGCGTGTTGTAACACCTATACAGGCTAGAAAGAAGGGGTCGGATTATATTGTTGTGGGGCGTCCTATAACGCAAGCGTCAAATCCTTATGAAGCTTATCTAGCCATAAAGGCAGAATGGAATGGGCAGGTGTGAGTAGCCTTACTTATATGAGCTAATCCATTTTATGCTTGGAAAAGACTGATGAACATTGATTCAGACAAGAGAGAAAGGAACTGTTTATGGGAAGAGTTATTGCACGAGATATCTTCATGGGAGGATTTAAATATAGATACAATGATGCTGTTGTGGAACACTTTATGCCTTTCATTTTAGGTGAGGGTTTCAAAGGTGATTATGGTTCAAGGATTGTCCCCGCTTTTTTAGGGGGTTATGTCGCCATTCGTTTTGATGGTCGTCGTGAAAAAGCCTATATCGCTGGCAATTAAATCATTAATTATAGGGAGCGGTATGGATGATTAGTCACCGTACCACTTTACATAGCTATCCCTAAATCCCCTAAGACATTAACGTTTTGTCCTAGCTTACAGGGATTAGATGACAGATATGAAGTGAAAAGTATTTACCAAAAGAAAGAGGTGTCACATGACATTAGCCAATGAGATTGCATCTGCATTATTAGCGATAAAAGCTGTTTATCTTAAACCAGAAGAGCCTTTCACATGGGCGAGTGGTATTCAGTCACCGATTTACACAGATAATCGTGTGACATTATCCTATCCTGAAGTAAGGACAATGATTGAGAATGGTTTTGTAGCTCGTATACGTGAGCATTTCCCAGATGTTGAAGTGATTGCTGGTACAGCGACAGCTGGTATTCCACATGGTGCGATCATTGCAGATAAAATGAACCTTCCTTTTGCTTATATTCGAAGTAAACCAAAGGATCACGGTGCTGGAAATCAAATAGAGGGTCGTGTACTGCCAGGGCAAAAGATGCTAGTGATTGAGGATTTGATTTCAACTGGTAGGTCTGTTCTTGATGCTGTTAGGGCTGCTAATCGTGAAGGTGCTGACGTGTTAGGAGTTGTCGCTATTTTTACATATGAATTACCCCAAGCAGATAAACATTTCTCTGAGGCTGGTGTTCCGTTAGTCACTCTGTCTCATTATTCTGAATTGATTGAAGTGGCAAAAGAACAAGACTATGTATCAGCTGATGGTTTAGTCCTATTAAAAAAATTTAAGGAAAATCAGTACACTTGGCAAGACTAGTATTGCTGTCCTGATAAAAACTGAGTGAGGTGAGAAGATGAATAGACAGTGGGATGCGACTGCTCAAGCAGAACTCATCAAAACTGGTCAAGTATCAGCTAAAGAATTGGTTGAGCAAACGATTGAACGCATCGAGCGTTTAAATCCTACGATCAATGCGGTAACTTGTAAGCGATATGAAAAAGCATTAATAGAAGCAGAAACAAGAGACGTCACAAATCAGCCTTTTGGTGGTGTTCCTATTTTGTTAAAAGATTTAGGACAAGAACAAGCAGGTGAGCCATCGACTTCAGGTTCTAGATTATTCAAGGATTATATCGCTAGTCAGTCTGATAACTATGTCAAAGCTTTAGAGCAACTGGGCTTTATCGTGTTGGGGCGTACGAACACACCAGAGTTTGGATTTAAGAATATTTCAGATAGTCAGTTGAATGGTGTGGTAAATCTACCTGATGATGTGACACGTAACGCAGGTGGTTCTAGTGGTGGTGCAGCTGCTGCTATAGCATCTGACATGGTGACTGTGGCCTCAGCAAGTGATGGAGGAGGATCTATCCGTATTCCAGCTTCTTTTAATGGGTTAATTGGTTTAAAGACGAGTCGTGGTCGCACGCCTGTTGGCCCGTCGTCTTTTAGGGGCTGGCAAGGAGCCTCTGTACAGTTTCCATTGACAAAATCGGTTCGAGATACGAGGGCAATCCTCTATCATTTACAAACTTGTCAGATGGAAAGTCCCTTTATCATGCCGACCTTGTCTTATGATAGTCTTTATAAGCCTGATAAGCGTCGTTATCGGATTGCTGTGTCAAGCGAATCTCCTTTAAATACGCCTGTGACGGATCAAGCTAAACAGGCCTTGTCTAAGGCTGTAGCGTTTTTAGAGGCAGAAGGGCACGAGGTTATTTATATTGATCAGTTGCCACTTGATGGTATTGAGGCATTGGATGTTTATTATCTCATGAATAGTGTGGAGACCGGTGCGATGTTTGATGGGATTGAACAGGCACTTGGGCGAAAAATGACCGTAGATGATATGGAGTTGATGACTTGGGCGATTTACCAGAGTGGGCAAACTATTCCTGCAAAAGTGTTTTCTAATGCTCTAGCGGTTTGGGATAGAATGGCACATACCATGCATCAATTTCATCAGACTTATGATCTGTTGTTAACGCCAACGGTGGCAGATGTTGCCCCAAAACATGGTGCTTTTGTTCCAAATGAGGCATTACAGGAGCAGTTACGTCATAGTGGTGAGTTGAGCATGGTAGAGCAACAAGATCTCATTCGCGAGATGTTTATGCCTGCAGCAACTTGTACTCCCTACACCCAACAGCCTAATCTAACTGGTCAGCCTGCAATATCATTACCAATTTATCGGACAGATGAGGGTTTGTCATTAGGTGTACAGTTGATTGCGGCAAAAGGGCGTGAGGATATGCTCTTACAACTTGCTCAAGCGTTTGAAGATGGTGCTATGTTTGTTTAAAGTTTTTATTTAATGAGCGAAATACTTGAGAAAACGAATACATTATGTTAACTTAAGTATGTTGGATTTTTCCATAATCATTTTAATCGTTAGGAGATTTTTTCATGAAGAAAAAGTGGTTGGTCATTGTGATGGCAGCAGTTGTTTTCCTTTTAGCGGCGTGCTCTGGTAAAGGGAGTTCTACATCAGGTGAGAAGTCCCAGTCGACTTGGGATAAGGTGAAAGAAGCTGGCGTGCTTAAAGTTGCAACGCCGGGAACGCTCTATCCGACAAGCTTCTATAACGACAATAAAGAACTAACTGGTTTTGAAATTGAGATGATGAACGAGATTGGTAAACGTTTGGAGCTTGAGATTGAGTATGTCGAAATTGGTGTGGCTGAGGCCTTTACATCAGTGGACAGTGGTAAGGTTGATGTCTCTATGAATAACTTCGACAAGACACCAGAACGTTTAGCAAAATATAACATTTCTGAAACTTATAAATATGCTGTTGGTGGGATGATTGTCCGTGAAGATGACACTTCAGGTATTACAGCTACTGATTTAAGTGACTGGACTGGCAAAAAAGCTGGTGGTGGTGCCGGTACTCAGTATATGAAGATTGCTGAAAAATTAGGTGCTGAGCCTGTTATTTATGACAATGTTACAAACGATGTTTATGTGCGCGATGTAGCAACTGGACGTACAGACTTTATTCCAAATGATTACTTCACACAACGTATTGCCTTGAAATTTATCGCAGAGCAATACCCAGAGTTGAAAGTTAAAATGGGTAATGTCATGTACAATCCGACTGAGCAAGGGATTATCATGAGTAAAGATGATGATAGCTTGAAAACAAAAATTGATGAGGTTATCAAGGCTATGAAAGCAGACGGCACTCTGGCTAAGATTTCTGAAAAATATTACGACGGTCAAGATTTATCAAAACCAGTTGAAGGCTTTGAGGACCTTCCTGTTGTTGATGTCAGCAAGTAATGTGTACATGAGGCTGGGACGACTGTCCTGACCTCTTTTATGTTTGATAGAAATGGAGCGTTTGATATGATAAAATGGGAAGCCATTTTTAATTTGGAGCTTGCTAAGAAGGCCTTACCAGCCATCTTAGAAGGTCTCCCATATACTTTGGCTTTATCCTTGATTGGTTTTGCTTTAGGAACTTTTTTTGGTTTTTTTGTAGCCTTGGCTAAAATGTCAGAGATAAAGGTGATTAGGTATCTCGCCCATGCCCATATTTCAGTGATGCGTGGCACACCAATGATGGTTTTACTCTTTTTGATCTATTTTGGTTTACCATTTGTTGGCTTACAATTTGATGCGATTACAGCGTCGATTCTTGGTTTTACCATGATGTCGAGTGCTTATATTTCAGAAGTCATTCGTTCTTCTCTACTAGCGATTGACAAGGGGCAGTGGGAAGCGGCACGCTCTTTAGGTTTAAAAACATCAACCATATATCGTGCTATCATCATTCCCCAAGCGGTTCGGATAGCTTTACCTCCCCTGAGTAATGTTCTCTTAGATATGGTTAAGTCAACCTCATTATTAGCTGCTATAACTGTTCCTGAAATGTTTAAAAAAGCGCAAATTGTTGGCGGCTCATATTCTGATTACATGACAGCTTATATTGTGGTCGCTTTTGTTTACTGGGTAATCTGTACCCTGTATGCATTTGGTCAAAATCTTCTGGAAGAACATTTGAGAATCCCCGCTTCTTAGTTGCTTGCCTTGTCGTTTTGTTTGCTATATGACTGTATTTTATTTTGGCAAATGATGAAACTTGCTTTTTCACTTAAGCCTTGCTATACTATATGGACTTGTGCTAATGACTTGTAGAAGTAGTCGAGACGAAGTGATAAAAAGACGAGGAGAATGTTTTATGTTTCGAGTCATCCGTTTTCTGTTTACAATCCCTCGTTTGATTGTTCGGATCTTATTAGGAGTGTTTTGGGAATGTGTCAAAACCCTGTTAGTGTTAAGTGTTTTAGGGCTTGGTTTCCTTTATATGCAGAGCCAGAGTCAGGAAGATTTCAAGCAACGCTTGACTTATTTGGCTCAAGAGGTAAAACGGTGGGTAAACTCTAGTGATGAGGAACTCCTTCGTCCTTCGACAGAACAGTCACGTCATCTTAAGATAGATGATCATGTGGAAACAGGTGCCCATTGGCCTAAGCCAACAGCAAGAGTATATGTAGCCACTTCACAGCCCACCTTTGTGCGAGCTTATGAAGAAGCCATTGATAATTGGAACCAGACAGAAGCCTTTCGATTTGTTAGAGTCTCATCTGAAAAGGATGCCGATATTATTTTGACAGAGTATTCTGATGCATCCACCTTAGCGGTAGGTCAAGCAGAAACAGAGGTGAATGTTTTGACGAAAGATTTGATGAAGGCAAGGGTATATCTCAATGCCCATTATCTTTTAGATGATTCGTATGCCTACAGTTATAAGAGAATACTCCATACTGCCGAGCATGAGTTAGGGCATGCGATTGGCTTATCACATAATGATGATGAGATTTCTTTGATGCAGTCATCAGGTTCTTTTCATGGTATTCAAGCTGTTGATATCAAGGCAGTCAAAGATTTATACAACTAATCAGTATAGAGAAAGGGGATAACGTCACCTTTCTTTTTTCTTGCAGTGTTAAAGGTAACTGTCTTTGTCATTCTGGTTAAGAAGGAGTATGGCGTAAGATTTAAGCGATATTAAGACTCCTATTTTTGTGTTATAATGAAGTGATTGAGGTGTTTTATGCGAATAGATAAATTTTTAGTTGATTATGGGATTGGTTCACGCAAAGATGTTAAGCTTATTTTGAAAAAGAAGTTAGTCACTGTTAACGGAGAGATTGTAACCTCTCCCAAATCCCATATTAATGAAGTTGAGGATGTGGTGACTTATCAAGGTGAGCAGCTGGTTTACGAAGAATACCTTTATTATGTGTTGAACAAACCAACAGGTGTTATTTCAGCTACTGAGGATAATCATCATCGGACGGTCCTTGATTTATTGGATGACAAGGCCAGACAAAAGGAGGTCTTTCCAGTCGGACGCCTTGATATTGATACAACCGGTTTACTCTTGTTAACTAATAATGGTCAACTGAGCCATGCCATGTTATCTCCTAAAAAGCATGTCGACAAGGTTTATGAAGCTTGTGTTGATGGGATAATGACAGATGATGATATCAAGGCATTTGAAAATGGTATCCAGCTGTCAGATTATCTTTGCCAACCAGCCCTGCTAGATATCAACAAGGTGGATGTTGAAAGAGGTCAATCAGTTGTCCGTATCACCATCCATGAGGGGAAATTTCATCAAGTCAAACGTATGGTAGCGGCCTGTGGTAAGACAGTGTTGACTCTGAAACGGTTAAGTATGGGCCCCTTGAGTTTGGATAGTGAGCTTAAAGAGGGTGAGTGGAGACGTTTATCAGCTGAAGAATTAGAAGCGTTATCACATTTTGGGGTGAGCTTGTAGCTGATAAGTTAGTGATTCTTAATAGGTTATTTTAAATCTGTCTTAACTAGCATGTGCAGAATGGTGTATTAAATAGCGGATCTTATTTAGTTATGTTGGAGGATGATAAAAAGCACTACTAGTATCTCATGAAGAGATATCTAGCAGTGCTTTTTCGTATGAATGGTTTATTATCCTATACCTGATTAGGTGATCATAAGTGTGTTAGATTGCCCATTCGCCTCCGCGGAAGATTGGAACACGTTCACCGTCAGCAGTGATACCGTCAATATCCATGTGTTCAGAGCCAATCATGAAGTCAACGTGAGCAGTTGAACGGTTTAGACCCGCAGCTTTAAGTTCTTCTTGAGTCATTTCTGTACCACCTTCAACACTAAAGGCGTAAGCAGAACCGATAGCCAAGTGGTTTGAAGCATTTTCGTCGAAAAGGGTATTGAAGAATGTTAGTCCTGATAATGAGATAGGCGTTTTGTGAGGAACAAGTGCTACTTCACCAAGAGCGCGTGCGCCATCGTTTTCTTCGATCAAGCGTTTAAGGGTCTCTTCCCCTTTTTCAGCAGTTGCTTCGACAATTTGCCCATCTTTAAAGGTAAACTTCATGTTCTCAATGACAACACCAGCGTAGCTAAGGGGTTTTGTTGATGATACATAACCTTCGGCACGGCGGAAGTCGGGTGCTGAGAAAACTTCTTCCGTTGGCATGTTAGCAATGAATTTTTCACCACGACTGTTATAGCTACCTGCTGCTTGCCAGCTATGATTTTTAGGCATACCAAGTGTCAAGTCAGTACCTGGTGCACGGTAGTGAAGGGCATCGAATTGTGCTTTGTTAAGGATATCTGCTTTTTCAGTCAGACGTGCTTCGTGTTCGTCCCATGATTTGATAGGATCTTCGTCGTAAACACGGTTCATCTTGAAGATAGCATCCCATAGGGCATCCACTTGCTCTTCGCTTGTCTTAAGGTCTGGGAATACCATTGCTGCCCATTCTGGACTTGAAGCAGCCACAAGGTTCCAGCTGACTTGGTTTGATTGTGTTGCGATACGTTGGTTAGCTAAGGCAATTGATGTTGCCTTAGTAGCTTCTTGGAGACGTGTTGGGTCAACGCCTGCAAAGGCATTTGGATCTGCTGAGCGAACAACCAAACGGCTTGCCTTTTTATCAAGGAAATGGTTTGATTTCTCAACGATGTAATTTGGCACAGTTGTTAAACGGTCAAGATCTGCATGGAGGAATTTAGCACGTGTGATTTTGTCATCTACGTAATCAACAACAACTTCAGCAGCACCGTATTCATAAGCTTTGTTAGTCAATAAACGAGCGAATTCTGCGTGATTAACATCAATAGTGATAATGATTGTATGTCCTTCTTGAACATTGAGGCCTTTAGCAATAAGCAATTCAGCATATTTTTCAAGGTTCTCTTTAAAGTTAGGTAAAACCATAATTAACTCCTTTTCAAATTAAATTGTACCTACCTACTTTATCATAAAAGCCTTGATTTCTCAAATCAGAGTCGTGTATTTTTGTTTTGAGATTTGTCGTGAAAGACCGTGTGATGATTTGCGTAATTCAGTGTTTTATGGTAATATTGAGGAAATGACTGGTTTGGGGAGTGTACCTTGTTGTTAGCCAGTTAGCTATTTTAAAATTAAGAGGTAATGATTGTGGCATTTGGAGATACTGGACCACGTAAGAAAACGTTATTTGAAAAGTTAACATTAGTTGTTGTGATTTTGATGGTGTTAATTACCATTGGGTCACTGGTGTTTAGTGCGATTGCAGCAATGAGTTAAAAGAGCGCCTTTGGCGTTTTTTTATAATGGTAATGATTAAAGCATAGCAGTCTATAAGTGTTTAAAACGTTATTAACGATTTAGTGTGCTGCTATTTTTACTTTTGGGAAATGACTATTACAGGATTAAGTGTGATGTTCTGAAAGTGTGTTATAAGTGAAAAGGGCTTGAAGTGATGGAGCTGATTGCCTGATAAGGAGAAGTGTATGAGTATGTTTTTAGATACTGCCAAGATTTCAGTTAAAGCTGGTCGAGGTGGTGATGGTATGGTGGCTTTCCGCCGTGAAAAATATGTGCCAGATGGTGGTCCTTGGGGCGGCGATGGAGGACGGGGAGGCAATGTTATCTTTGTTGTTGATGAAGGTCTCAGAACCTTGATGGATTTCCGTTACAATCGTAAATTTAAAGCCCAATCAGGTGAAAAAGGGATGACTAAAGGGATGCACGGTAAAGGTGCCAAGGACCTTTATGTTCGTGTGCCTCAAGGGACAACTATTCGCGATGCAGAGACAGGTAAGGTCATTACAGACCTCGTTGAACATGGTCAAGAATTTGTTATAGCTCATGGTGGTCGAGGTGGACGTGGTAATATTAGGTTTGCAACACCCCGTAACCCAGCACCCGAAATTGCTGAAAATGGTGAGCCGGGTGAAGAACGTGAGTTACAGCTAGAGTTGAAAATTTTAGCTGATGTTGGCTTGGTTGGGTTTCCATCTGTTGGTAAATCAACCTTGTTAAGTGTGGTTTCAGCAGCTAAACCTAAGATTGGTGCTTATCACTTTACAACCATCGTACCAAATTTGGGTATGGTTCGTACGAAGTCCGGTGAGAGTTTTGCTATGGCTGATCTTCCAGGACTGATTGAAGGAGCCAGTCAAGGTGTTGGTCTTGGTACCCAGTTCCTTCGTCATATTGAGCGCACACGTGTTATCTTACATGTGATTGATATGAGTGCTAGCGAAGGGCGTGATCCCTATGAGGATTATGTGGCTATTAACAACGAATTAGAGACCTACAATTTACGACTAATGGAACGCCCTCAAATCATTGTTGCCAATAAGATGGATATGCCTGATGCAGAAGATAATCTAGCTCTATTTAAAGAAAAATTAGCTGCTAATTATGATGAATTTGACGAACAGCCTATGATTTTCCCGATTTCAGGAATTGCTCAAAAAGGCTTAGATGCACTACTTGATGCAACGGCAGACTTGTTATCTAAGACAGATGAGTTCTTGCTTTATACTGAAGAAGACATACAAGATGACGAAGCTTATTATGGCTTTAATCCTGATGAAAAACCATTTGAGATTACACGTGACGATGATGCCGCTTGGGTACTTTCTGGAGAAAAACTAGAAAAACTCTTCGTCATGACCAATATGGAACGTGATGAGTCTATCATGAAATTTGCTCGTCAGCTTCGTGGTATGGGTGTTGATGAGGCCCTTCGTGAACGTGGTGCTAAAGATGGTGACATTGTTCGCTTGGGCAATTTTGAATTTGAATTTGTAGATTAGGCAAGAAAGGCAAATGTTATGGGTGATAAGCCGATATCCTTTAAGGATAAGGATGGCAACTTTGTGTCAGCTGCTGATGTATGGACGGCAGAAAAACTAGAGGAGCTGTTTAACACCTTAAATCCGAATCGAAAGCTCCGTTTAGAGCGTGAGCGTCTGGCTAAGGTTGGTGAACAGTAAGATTTAGAATGTTAGATTAGTATTGCTTTACTTTTTAGTACGGTTTCTTTAAACCTTAGAGTAGATATCATTAGTAGGTAAGAGCAAGCTCCTGATAAGCTTGTAAGACTGGTGACTTTAGATGAAATAGGAGGCTAGGATTTTTGTCCTAGTCTCTTATTTGATGTACTTATGGTCAAACTGTTACAAACTGTTTCGATTATCCAGATGATGTTGTTTCAGTTGCATTTGGTTGAGTTCATAGACGGTATTGCAAACCTCGTGGATAAAGGCCCTATCATGAGAAACGGTGATGAGGGTGCCAGTGAAGTCTTTTAACAAGCGTCTGATTTCGGGTTGACTAGTTGGTGACAGATAGCGAGTTGGTTCGTCTAGGAGCAAGACGGTTTTACGGTCTAAAACCATTTTGGCAAAGAGTAGTTTAGCCATTTGTCCACCAGAGAGTTGGTTGATACCATGTTCGACTTCTTGTCGGTGAAATTTGAGACTGGCAAGTAGTTGGCGTCCTTCTTCCTGTTTATCTCTTGTGAGGTAGTCGATGACTGATTGGTTGCTAGTGAGGATATCCTGATAGGTCTGGGGCATATAGGCGACTTCATCAGGGTATTTTTTGGTTAGGTCTTGATAGAGTTTATGGAGGAGTCGGCTTTTGCCGATACCATTTTGTCCTACAATGGCTATTTTGTCTTGTTTGTAAATGGTCATGTCACAAATTTGACCTGTCTCTAATAGTTCTTGCTCATAGATAAGGAGAGCTTGATGACCTTTGATTTCCTTTGCGTTTGTAAAGGTAAGGTTAATCGTGTCAGGATTATCTGGTAAAGGGGTAAAGTTTTGGCTTTCTTTGTCAAAGCGTTTTTCTCGTGATAGGAGATTTTTCATCTTTTTCTTGAGGAGTCGCCCCTCACTATCGCTTCGAGTATTGTTTAAGGCATGGTGGACGGCTGACTTGGCACGATTGAGTTTATCCAACCGTTTTTGATGGTCTTCGCGCTCTTTATGAGCACGTTGTGTTTGCTTGAAAATGCTGTCAGAGCGTTCTTGCTGATAAGTTAGATAATCAAGGTTAGCTGTTGTTGTCCGACATTCGTGATGTTTTTTGACCTGTTCCAAATGAATCAATTTGTTGGCAGTGGCTTTTAGGAGGTACTCATCATGTGAGATAAAGATGATAGTGATGGGAGCTGTTTTGATATAGTGTTCCAACCAAAGTAGGCTGTCGAGGTCCAAATCGCTTGATGGTTCATCTAGTAATAAGAGGTCGGGTTCTTGAGCTAATGCCTTGATGACTTGTAGTTTAAGACGTTCGCCACCAGATAACTCGCCTATGGTTTGGCTATTATCGTCAAAACGTTGGCTATCAAATTGCAGTTGGCTAGCCAGCTGGTAGAGGATATTGTAATCATAATGTGCAATGTCTACATCGTGATACAAAAACTCATGAATGGTCTGTTTGAGCGTATGTTCATCTAAGATTTGTGGTAGATAGGTGGTTTTACTGAAATGATTGCTGATTTCTCCTGTCACCAAGACATAATCATTGACAGTTTTTTCCTTAGCCAGAAGTGCCATCAAGGTTGATTTTCCGGTTCCTTCTTCGCCGATGATGGCAACTTTATCTTGAGGATTGATGGTTACATTTAAATTTTTGATGAGTGGTTGAAGGTCTTTTTGGTGTGTTAGGGATACATTGGTGAGTTTTAGCATGCTTGTTCCTCTCTTTTTGTTTCGACATAAATGGTATGATAGACATCAGAAAAACCCTGCTTTATTCAAGCAGGGTGAAGAAAAGGGCACATCAAAAGACACCTCATAACGTTTGGTGCACAACGAACCTAGCAAGACAAGATAACTTCAAACCATACTGAATAAAGAAGAGTATTTTGTTTGGTTATGCGTTGTTCACTGCTAGCTCCTCCGAATCATTTTTTTCTATTTTATCATTTTTTGAAAACGTCGTCAAATAGTTATCGTTAAAATATGGAGCTTACTTGCTTCTTTTGATAGCATCATTAGTAATCAAATGGTGTTTCATCTATAGCTATAAATTCTACTTTTACAGGTAATTCGATTGATTGAAAAGGCAGGAAAAAAGTGGCATAAGGCATGTTTTTTTGGTATAATTAAATGATATGTAGACTTTTTTAGGAGGATGACATGACCCATGTTTTTATCATAGGTAGCCGTGGTTTGCCTGCCATGTATGGTGGTTTTGAGACCTTTGTCGAGGAACTGGTTAAAAATAGACAGTCAGATGCGCTCACTTATCATGTGGCATGTCTTTCTGATACAGAACACCATACTCATTTTGATGTTATGGGTGCTGATTGCTTTACCATCAATCCTCCTCAGTTGGGACCTGCTAGAGTAATTGCTTATGATATGATGGCAATTAGTTATGCGCTGACATTGGTCAAAAAACAAGGGATTAAGCGACCTATTTTTTATGTCTTAGGCAATACGATTGGCCCTATGATGGCACCTTTTGTGAGACGTATTCATGCCGTTGGTGGGGTGTTCTATATTAATCCTGATGGCTTGGAGTGGAAGCGTGCCAAGTGGTCAAAGCCTGTTAGAGCTTATCTCAAATTGGCTGAAAAAGCTATGACTAAGGTTGCTGATTTGGTGATTGCGGATAATAGCGGTATTGAAAAGTACATCCAATCGGCCTATCCTTGGTCAAAGACGATGTGCATTGCTTATGGAACAGACACAAAACCTTCACAACTAACAGCAGGGTCGGAAACGGTTAAACGTTTTTTCAATGACTGGTCTATCAAGGAAAAAGCTTATTATTTGATTGTGGGGCGCTTTGTTCCAGAAAATAACTATGAAACCATGATTAGTGAATTCATGCGATCTGAAACGGAACGTGATTTGGTGATTATTTGTAATCATGACGGCAATCCTTATTTTAATGAACTGCTACAAAAGACACATTTTGATCAGGATAAGCGGGTGAAATTTGTCGGAACAGTCTATGATAGGGAACTTCTTACTTACATCAGACAGTCGGCATTTGCTTATATTCATGGGCACGAAGTTGGAGGAACTAATCCAGGTTTGCTGGAGGCTTTAGCTTACACAGATATGAATTTGATTTTTGAGGTTACCTTTAATCAAGAGGTGGCGCGTGATAACGTTTTATACTGGCGTAAAGACATGACTGATTTGGCAAAGCTCATTGATGGTGTAGATGGTCAGTCTGATTTTTCAGCCTTTGGTCAAAAGGCTAAGGCTCATATTGATGAGCAGTATAGTTGGCAGAAAATTGTCAGAGAGTATGAGGATTTATTTTTAAATGAAAGTTAATATCTTGTTAGCTACATACAATGGCGAAAGATATCTTGCCCAACAGATTGAAAGTATCAGACAACAAACCTTCAAAGAATGGCACTTGCTTATTCGTGACGATGGCTCTAGGGATAAGACGGTTTCTATCATTGAAGAATTTGTTAAAAAAGATCCCCGTATCAGTTTTATAAACCCTGATCAGCGTGATAATATTGGTGTTATCAATAATTTTTTTACCTTGCTCAAACATGATAAAGCCGATGTGTATTTTTTTAGCGATCAAGATGATGTTTGGCTGCCTAATAAGCTTGAGGTGACTTTGACGACGGCTCAAACTTACGACATGGCCGAGCCTCTGATGGTTTACACCGATTTAAGTGTGGTCAATGATAGGCTTGAGATGATGCATGAGAGCATGATTCGTACCCAATCACATCATGCCAACACCAAATTACACCAAGAACTAACTGAAAATACGGTGACTGGTGGGACGGCTATGATTAACCATGCTTTAGCTGAGTCTTGGACAAGTGCGAATGGTCTTTTGATGCATGATTGGTATTTAGCTTTGGTGGCGTCGGCTATCGGGAATTTGGTCTATATTGACCAACCGACTGAGCTATATCGGCAGCATGAAAGCAATGTGTTAGGCGCCAGAACCTTATCTAAACGGATGAAAAATTGGTTGAATCCTCAACAACTCGTGAGCAAATACTGGTGGCTTATCAGGTCAAGCCAGAAACAAGCGAAACAGTTGCTTGCTTTAGACTTATCAGAGGATAAGAGAGAGATGATTGAACATTATGTGTCCTTACTGGATAAACCATTGCTAGAAAGGGCCAGAACCTTAAAGACTTATGGTTTTGCCAAAAACAGGGCCTTTCATACCTTTGTTTTTACAACCTTAATATTAACCAAATTTGGTTATAGGAGAGAATTGAGATGAGTTTTTTGACAGATAAAAATCGTATATTACTCAAAGAAATGGTCAAAACTGACTTTAAGCTGCGGTATCAAGGAAGTGTGATCGGGCATTTATGGTCCATTTTAAAACCCATGTTGTTATTTAGTATTATGTATTTGGTCTTTGTCCGTTTTTTGAGATTTGATGATAAGGCTCCTCATTATGCTGTTCGACTATTATTAGGAATGGTGACCTGGAACTTTTTTGCTGAAGCGACTAACATGGGTATGTTGTCAATTGTTTCTAGGGGTGATTTGTTGCGGAAACTCAACTTTCCAAAAGAAATCATTGTTTTTTCGTCGGTAACTGGAGCAGCGATTAACTACGCCATTAACCTTGCGGTTGTTATGGTCTTTGCCCTAATCAGTGGCGTAACGTTTAGCTGGACAATTATTTTCTTGTTTCCCTTGTTTATGGAGTTAGTCTTATTGGCGACGGGTGTAGCCTTTATTTTAGCGACAGTATTTGTTAAGTACCGTGATATTGGTCCGATTTGGGAAGTTGTCTTGCAAGCAGGCATGTACGCGACACCGATCATCTACTCAATCGCGTTTTTAGTGCAACGAGGACAATTAACAATTGCTAAAGTGATGTTGCTAAGTCCTTTGGCTCAAACCATTCAAGATTTACGTCATTTTTTGATTTATCCAGGGAGTATGACGGTTCGTGAAGTGATTGATCATCCTTTGCTTGTCATGATTCCTTATAGCCTTCCTATTATCGTGTTTGGTTTAGGTTATACGGTTTTTCATAAAAATGCTAAGTATTTTGCGGAGATTTTATAATGACAACTAAGCAGATAGCAGTAAATGTAGCACATGTGAGTAAGTCTTTTAAACTGCCCACAGAAAGTACACAGAGTTTAAGAACTGCTCTTGTGAATCGATTTAAAGGCATTAAGGGCTACAAAAAACAAGAGGTTTTGAAAGACATTAGTTTTGAGGTTTATAAGGGCGATTTTTTTGGTATTGTTGGGCGTAATGGTTCAGGAAAGTCAACACTTTTGAAAATTATATCGCAAATTTATATTCCTGAAAAAGGCCAAGTCGCCATTGATGGCAAATTAGTGTCCTTTATCGAGTTGGGGGTTGGTTTTAACCCTGAACTAACTGGTAGAGAGAATGTTTACATGAACGGCGCTATGTTGGGTTTTACCACGTCTGAAATTGATGCCATGTATCATGATATCGTTGATTTTGCCGAGTTGGGTGACTTCATGAACCAAAAACTCAAGAATTATTCCAGTGGAATGCAAGTTCGTTTGGCTTTTTCAGTTGCTATCAAGGCACAGGGAGATATTTTGATCCTTGATGAAGTACTAGCTGTGGGTGATGAAGCCTTTCAACGTAAGTGTAATGACTACTTTCAAGAACGTAAGAAGTCTGGCAAGACTACCATTTTAGTGACTCATGATATGTCTGCTGTTAAAAAATATTGTAACAGGGCTGTCTTGGTTGAAGACGGCTTAGTCAAGGCTTATGGCGATCCTTTTGATGTCGCTAATCAATATAGTGTGGATAATGTTGATTTAGGAATATCTGTTGAAGATCATGCTTCAGCAACGAAGACTAGCTTCGTGACAAACCTAACTGTTACACGTCTTTCTCCTGAGATGGTGTCACCAAATGATGACATTGCATTTGAGGTATCTTACGATGTATTACAAGATATAGAGACACATCTTGTTTTCTCTCTGACAGATATTGACCGAAAAATTTGGATTTACAACGATAATACTAAAGACCAGATTACTCTAACGCAAGGGCATAAAAAATACCGTTACATCTGCCAATTAGCTCATATGAATGATATGAATTTGAGGTTAGAAGTAACTGTTCTAGGAAAAGATGGGCAAATGTTGGCTTTTGCAGATAAGGATAATAGCCCAATGGTATTGGTAAGACGTCAAGATATATTGCCAGATGATATTTCAGCATTGGATTCCGCTACAGGACTTGTTCAGAGAAATGGTGTTTGGCAGATAGAGGAGTAGGAGACAGTTGTTATGGAAAAGGTCATGGTTTCAATTGTATGCACTAGTTACAATTATGGTCAGTATATTTCACAAGCTATAGATAGTTTTTTAGCACAGAAGACAACATTTTTATATGAGATTTTGCTGATAGATGATTGTTCTACAGATGATTCTTTAGCCATTTTACAGGATTATCAAGCAAGATTTCCAGAGAAAATTAGGGTTTTTACTAATGAAATAAACTTAGGACCGACCAAAACGTGGATTAAGATCTGCCAAGAGGCAAAAGGGCAATACATTGCTCGATGTGATGCAGATGACTATTGGATAGATGATTTAAAATTACAGAAGCAATATGACTTGTTGAGGGCTAATCCTCAAGCTAAATGGTGTAATACAGACTGTCATATTGTTGATGAAAGTGGAAGTTTAATCCATGAGCATGTTTTTAAAAATCAAATCATACCCTTGGCTGATACCTATGAAAAGTTACTAGCTACCAAAGGAATGACCTTACCTTCCTCATGGCTTGTTGAGACTAAATTGATGCAAGAGGTTAATCAGATGATTGACCCGACATCCGTAGATGATACCTTTCCTATGCAACTAGAGTTTTATCAGACGACCCCATTGGTTCATCTCTCAGAACCTGCCGTGGCTTATCGTATGACCATAAATTCTGATTCGAGACCTCAATCTGACGAGAAAATTTCCTATCGATTAGATGGTTTGTTGGCGACACAACTGGACTATTTAGAAAAGTATCCAGAAAGAGATATGCAAGCTATTGCCAAGATACAGGCTAGGCATGATGTATGGCAGGAAAAGCGAATTTTTGACTTCAATCAAGAATTGGTACGCTTAAAAGATACTCTCAAAGAGCTTAATCAAGAACGAGAGTCCTTAAAAGTAGAGTTAGAGCAGAAGACTCATGATTTGGAACTGCTTAATAATCAATACCATGCTGTCATTGGTTCGAGACGTTGGATTATCCCAACAAAGATTTTGAATATTTTTAGGAGAAATAAATGAATCGTTTGTTACTTTATGTCCATTTTAATAAGTATGGGCAAATAAGTGAACATGTTAAATATCAATTAGAGAAACTACGCCCTTTATTTTCTAAGGTTGTGCTGATTTCAAATAGTCCCGTATCCATTGATAATCAAACGTTGCTTACTGAACATGGTTTGATGAATGATTTTATACAGCGTAAAAATGAGGGATTTGATTTTGCGGCCTGGAGTGATGGTATGTCTGCCATTGGTTTTGATCAGTTAACCCAATATGATTCCGTTACCTTAATGAATGATACATGTTTTGGCCCTTTGTGGGATTTAGAACCTATTTATCAAAATTTTGAGAGAAGATCTTCTGTTGATTTTTGGGGGATGACCAATCATAGAGCGACCTCTGATTTTAAAGAGCATTTGCAGAGTTACTTTTTATCTTTTAAGCAATCAGTAGTTCAGAGTGACGTTTTTCTTGAATTTTGGCAAGGTATTGAAAGTCATACTGAAGTTCAGACTGTGATTGATTTATTTGAGACACGATTAACGACATTATTGGTTGATGCAGGATTTAATTACGATGCTGTTTTTGATACGAGAGAGGCTAAGATGGAGTTTATGGCCTTTCCAGATTTTTCTTTCTATAATCCGACAGAAATTATTAATCGTAGAGTTCCGTTTTTAAAGGTCAAAGCCATTGAAGGCAACCAAAATACAGCTGCTTTTATCTTGGAGGAGTTGTCAAAAATTTCGGACTATCCCGTTTCGTTAATCAAGTACCACATGGCTATGATGTTTTCACCGACGGCTAAGTATTTGATGAAGGATAAATATGAGCTTTTGCCGACTGAGAAAGAAGTTGTGACAGATAAAAAAATAGCGATTCATTTACATGTCTTTTATCCCGATTTGTTAGCGGATTTTTTAGCTGTTTTTAAGACCTATTCATTTTCTTATGATTTGTTTATCACAACGGATAGTAATACTAAGGTGGCAGAGATATCAGCGATTTTAGAAACTTTTGGCCAATCAGCTAGTATTGACGTCACTGGCAATCGTGGTCGTGATGTTTTGCCAATGTTGAAGTTAAAAGACAAGTTATCAGGATATGATTATATTGGTCATTTTCATACTAAGAAATCCAAAGAGGCTGATTTTTGGGCAGGTGAATCTTGGCGTAATGAATTAATTGCTATGTTGGTCAAGCCTGCTGGATCAATCATAGAGCGTTTGGAAGAAGATGACCATTTAGGGCTTGTTATTGCAGATATTCCGACTTATTTCCGATATGTGCAGTTAGATCCCTACTATGAGAACTCTCTTTCCGACCTCATGATGACTCTTTGGGAGCAAATGGGGCTTAAAAAGTCAATTGATTTTTCAACCTCCTCCAACTATGTTATGAGTTATGGAACATATGTTTGGTTTAAGTATGATGCTTTGAAACCTCTCTTTGATTTGGGTTTGACAGATGGTGATGTCCCTCAAGAACCCTTACCTCAAAGAAGTGTTTTACATGCCATTGAGCGCTTAGTGGTCTATGTGGCCTGGGCACAGGGATATGATTTTTTAATCTCACAAAATAAAGAGTTATTGCCTCCGTTTATTGAAGTAGCAGCCTTAAATACCGTAGAAAAAACAGCTGTCACACCATTTTCGACAGTTGATTTCACTTATTTTGGTGGCTTGAAAGGGGCATTGAAATACTTTGTCTTTGCAAATAAGACGGTTCTTTTATATGTAATAAAGAGAATAACTAAGGGGAGATTCTAAATGTATTCTTCAGAAGACTTTTCCAAGATTGTTTATAATTCCATAAAAAAAATTGACTTTTTAAAAATATTAAATGTTATTTTTATGGTTATGTTTACTATGATGAATATTTTTTACATTGTAGGCTATACCGTTTCAAATTTTTATGGGATTAAAGTTGATGGTTTTTCTTCAGTAGGCTTATTTGCTTATATCATTTCGCTTTTGGCTTATGGCTACTATCTATCCCCTTATTTGTCTCTTAGAACTTTTAGCCTTTGGATTATAGGTTATGTTATTTATTTAATGAGTTCATATCTCATATTTTTATCTGAGTTTATTAATAAAGCAGACTTTAAACCAGAGCAGACATTTATGAGAGATTTTTGGGAAATACGTTATCTGCCTACTATGTTATTGGTTATATTGATAGCGATTTTATTTAGGGTTCTGTTTAACTATTGGTACATAGAAGAGTTAGAATTTTTTGAGTTGCCTCCTAATATAGTACTATCAGGACTTCTTTTCAATACCATTATGTGTGATTCACGTGTTACAGAGTATTTTATTTCTAATTTTAAAACATTCTTCGAAACAAGTGGTGGTCAACAATTATTTAATCAATTATTTTCGTTATTGGCTACACTCATACTCTTTTTAGGTCCAATTTGCTACTTTTTGATTAAGTCTATTGACAGTATCCTAAGAAATAGAAGTCACTTTTCTCTAGCGGTTACTTTTAGTCTAGTATTTGCGATTGTATTTAATTATACTTTACAGATGGGGGTACAAGGCAAGGAGCAGCTTTTAGGAAAGTATATTTTCCCAGGTGCGATACTATATCAGATTATTTTCCTGTTTATTTTCTTTCTTTTGCTATATTCATTGATTAATAGATTCTTATCAGCTACCTTAATTATTATTGTATTAGGGATAGCAGCTTCTGTAGCAAATGTTTTAAAAGTAGAAATGAGAAGCGAACCACTCTTGGTTTCAGATTTGGTTTGGGTTAAACAAATCGGTTTATTGTTAGGATTTATTGATTTTTCCTTCACTTTGCTTGGTGCTTTGATTATATTAGGTTGTGGATTTGTATACTACATAATGAGAAAATATATCTTGAAGGGAAAGATGATAAAAAGTTTATTGTTACAATTTGCAGTGATTGCTAACATTCTATTTTTTGTCAGTGCAGTAAGTGCGGTATTTAAGCAAGAAGATCATAAAAAATTACCTTCTGATATTCCTATTATCTCAAAATTAAATAACTGGGCAGATATTAACTATCTTGGTTTTGAAGTGAATGCACGATACAAATCTCTGGCCTTTGTTTGGACAAAGCAAATATTTAAAGATATTATGTCCAAACCAGACGGCTATAG
Source organism: Streptococcus fryi (assembly GCF_053206505.1). NCBI lineage: Bacteria > Bacillati > Bacillota > Bacilli > Lactobacillales > Streptococcaceae > Streptococcus > Streptococcus fryi. Next base: position 36,056 of record NZ_JBRUGW010000008.1, read on the forward strand.
TAAAAGTACAATTTCGGCTCTTTATCAAAAATACAAGCAGAGAGCTGATGAGATTAATGAGACACGTACAGGTTCATTGGAAGATGAAACAATTATTTATCTATTGAGTGAAAGTTTTGCTAATCCTGATGATATAGAAGGGATCTCAACTTCATACAATGTTATTCCTAATATTACCAATATTAAGTCTCAGACAACTAGTGGTTTTATGAAGTCTGATTTTTATGGTGGTGGTACAGCTAATATGGAATTTCAAGCCTTAACTGGCTTACCGTTTTATAATTATTCCACTGTTTCTACAGCTTATTTAGAAATTGTTCCAAAAATGTCTTTTTTACCATCTGTCAGTCATTATTTTGAACCAAAAAATCGTGTTGTCATCCATCCATCAGATGCTAGAAATTATGATAGGCAATCCATCTATGAAAGATTATTATTCGAGAGCCTTTTATTTGAAAAGGAGATTGGTAAAATAGAACCTACTGTTGGTGTATATACTAGTGATGAAGCGCTTTATAATTTCATTTTAGACCAAATAGAACCATCTGAAAGTCAGTTCTTCTCAGTTATCTCAATGCAAAATCATGCCCCTTGGAGTGTTAATGATCCCCAAGATTTAGAGATATCGTCTGATGGATTAAATGAGGACGAAAAAAGCAAACTGCTGAATTTTTCAAGAATGTTAACTTATACAGATAAGGCTACATTAACATTTTTGGAAAAACTAAAGACAATTGATAAGAAGGTCACAGTCGTTTTTTACGGCGATCATCTACCAGGGTTGTATCCTGATTCAGCATTTAAAAAATCACCTGAACGAAAATTTATGACAGATTATTTTATTTGGAGCAATTATCAAGAACAAAAAAATAACCATGATCTTGTTAATTCAAGTGATTTTATAGCTGCGCTATTAGAGCATACTAATGCCAAAGTCAATCCATATACAGCACTACTGACAGATGTTTTAAATGAAGCTAGTGTAGATAAGAATAACTTAAATGAAGTACAATCTCAAATTGCTAAAGATATGCAACTGATACAGTATGATATTTCAGTTGGTAAAGGCTATATATTAGCATATGATGACTTTTTCGGTATATCAATCACTCCTTAAAAATTGTAAAAGTGAAAGGAACATTAACAATTAATGAAAGAAAAAATTGCGGTTTTATTGCCAGCTTATAATGAAGAAATTACCATTGTGAAGGTCATTGAAGATTTTAGAAGGGAACTGCCACATGCTGACATCTATGTTTATGATAATAATTCGAAAGACAATACGAATTTATTGGCAAAACAGGCTGGTGCTATTGTAAGATTCGAACCTCGACAAGGTAAGGGTAATGTTGTGCGAACCATGTTTAGAGAGATTGATGCTGATTATTATATTATGGCTGATGCAGATGATACCTATCCAGCTAATGAGGTTCATAAATTATTGGAGCCACTTAGAGCTAATTTGGCAGATATGACTATCGGAGATCGATTATCTAATGGAACATATTCAAAAGAGAATAAACGTGGATTTCACAATTTTGGAAATAATTTAGTGAAAGGTTTAATTAATAAACTTTATAAGGGTCATTACAATGATATTATGACAGGTTATAGAGGGTTTAATCGTTTATTTGTTAAAACATTTCCGGTTTTATCACCAGGATTTGAAATTGAAACAGAACTTTCAATCCACTCATTAGATAAACGATTTAAATTGGTAGAAGTGCCAATTACTTATCAAGATAGACCACTAGGTAGTGAATCTAAACTGAGTACATTCTCAGATGGTTTTAAAGTTTTGAGAATGATTTTTAACTTGTTTAAAGATTACAAACCTTTGATTTTTTTTAGCCTAGTATCAATCGTATTTTTTCTGTTTGGTCTTTTATTTGGAGTTCCTGTTTTATCAGAATTTGCGAGGACTGGTTTGATTTCAAAAATTCCTTCCGCAGTTTTGGCGACAGGACTAATGATTCTATCAGTTTTATCTTTTGTTGCTGGCGTTATTTTAGATACAGTGGTGCGACAAAATAGAATGCAATATGAATTGAAGGTTTATGAGTTCTATGAAAATAATCGATCAGATTCTCAAATTTAGATATGTTATCGCCATCTTTGTTTTCATCTTTAGTGTCTGTTTTAGTTTTCATGGTAGCTCGATTAATAATTGGTCAAATTTTGGTGTGAGAGAATTTACAGATGGAAAACAAGAGATGGTTCCTAGTATTTCATCTGATAATGGTCAATTTAATCTTTTGTCATACGTGTGGCAATGGGGAACATCATCAGAAAGTTCAGATAGCGTGATTTTGGGTACTCCAAAAATGATAAGAACAGATGAATGGCTTGTGCAAACCCCATTCTATCTTTCTCAAGTTAGTCAAGATTTTCCTTTGATAAACGATCGCTATGGAATGTCTGGACAGAATATGATTGTAGCTTATAATGCCCCTGTAAAGCATATTTCAGTTATTGGAAAACCATTTAATTGGGGCTTTTTATTTCTTGGATCGGAGAAAGGTCTTTCTTGGTATTGGTCTTTTAAACTCATAGTAATGCTATTATTGGCTTATGAGTTTTCATTGATATTGACACAAAAAAATAAATATCTATCGGCTTTAGGAGCCTTTTGGATAACCTTTACACCATCGATTCAATGGTGGTTTATGCAGCATTTAGGAGATATTGTTTTTTATACTTTGGCTATAGTTGTTTCGATGTACCATTATTTTTGTAGTACTAAGATTACTCAGAAGTTGTTACTAGCTGCTATACTCACTTCTTCTCTAATAGGATTTGTTCTTGTTATTTATCCGGCTTTCCAAGTACCTTTCGCGTATTTTATCCTTTTTGCTTTCATCGTTTTTTTATGGGATTATATCAAGCAGAAGAGATTCCGGAAACATGATGTTGTGTTGATTTCTATGTCATTGTTATTGTCTTTTGGAATAATTGGTTATAGTCTATATGAAAGCCACGAAGCGATAAGTGCGACATTAAATACCATTTATCCTGGTCATAGGATTTCTATTGGTGGAGACCTACCTCTAAATAGATTGTCGGATATTGTTTTGTCACCATTTTTGGCATTCAGTGTACCTCATTATCTCAATCAAGTTGAATTATCTAATAGTCTTAATATATTACCTTTTATCTATCTGACACTACCGTTTAATTGGAAAAGATTAAATTTTGAAAAAAATAAGCTAGCTCTGTTAATTTTAGCTTATGCCTTATTACTATTTTTTTACACATTTATTAGTATTCCTGAATTTATTTCAAGGGTCACTTTATTTAGCTTTGTAACGAGTTCTAGAGCATGGCAAGCTTTATCTGTGATATCTGTTTTTATGAGTATATGGTATATTGATATCCTATGGAAACAGTCATTAAAATATAATAAATTCTATATGATAATGATACTGATCATTGTAAGCTTCCTATCTTTTATTTCTATGTCAAACGCTGATATGGTGGTGTACGTTGGAAAAAAAATGATCTTACTATCCTTGTTAGCTATTCTCCTAGTGTTGATTTCTGTAATCTATAAATTTAAGAAAAGTTTTGTACTTCTCATGTCCTTATTAATCTTTTTATCTGGTATGACCATTAACCCATTAGTAAAAGGGTTGGATACGATATATTCTAAAAGGTTATCTCAGATGATTCAGTCAATCCAAGCTAGAGATGCGCAAGCAGTTTGGGTATCAGATGGAAATCTGTATAATTATCCACAAATGCTAGGTGTGAAAACCTTAAATAGTGTCAGATTTTATCCTGACTTTAAGATGATGTCTAAAATTAGTTCACTTAAAGAAGATGAAATATTTTGGAATAGGTATTCTCATATCAAAGTTACTTCTAATCCGGTAGAAACAGTTGAGATGTCTAATCCAGCTCCTGATGTTTTAGAATTGAAACTTCCTCCAAGCCATTTAGCTGAACTAGGAATAAAGTATGTATTAACCCAGGAAAACAATTATTATAACTATGTTGATTATTTCAGTTTGATATATGGTCCTGATCAGGATGGTAATATTATTCTTGAATTAGGAAAAGGTGAGTAAATTGAAGGAAACAAGACGTCAAAGACGTGAGCGACGAAAAAAAGGTGAATTAAAATTTATATTAAGTTTACTTACTTTATTATTTTTACTAATCATCGTTTATATTTTTTTATTAAGCCAAGAAACTTCACAGAGTCCTTCAAAAGTTATGACATCCATTTTTTCATATCATAACAGTTCTGAAGCTAAAGAAAAGTTTTCTGTCAAGGAACACGTTATATTAAATAGTAAGATATCTAAGAAATTTAACCTTGAAAATCAGGTGGGAACTGTCAAAAGAGTCAGCCAAAGAAGTAAGGATGGTAAAACAGAGTTTTTTTATGATGTCACTTTTTTAGATAAAACGATAACAGATATTGAAGAGAAATTTATTAATCATATGATTACTAAGTTTAAAATAGGCCAAGTTGTTGGTTATTTAACTGGTGGTTCTGAAGGGGAAGAGGGAGAAGTTTTAAGTGTGGAAATACTTGATGGTAAGGAGTATTACACTATTAACTATAAGCTTAGTGGTATAGTAACAAAATTAACGTTTGAAGACTTAATTTATATTGAGGAATTAAGTCTAAAACAAGAAGCATCACCATCTGATAATAATAAGGTTATTCAAAATGCTATAGAAAGATCTAAAAATTATGCTTATACAATCCTAAAATTTCCGAAAGGGCGTTACAAGATTGGTAGTAAAATGCCCGATAAGGATTATTTACTATTATCCTCTAATTTAGAGTTAGTAGGTCAGGAAACTATTTTAGAGGTTATTGGTTCTGCAAGGTGGTTTGGTTTGGCAACGGGTCCAGAAGCAACGGATGGATTATCTAATTTTGTTATGGCTAATTTAACTATAACAGCTTCTGATTTACAAAATGGTAATCAATTTATTTTAATGGCGAATCATGGTTATAATTGGAATATTTTTGATAATACTTTTACAATGGTTCATGAAAAGTCTAGTCATGTTTTTGATTTAGGTGGTGTCCAAAATGTCATCTTTAATCGTAATAGTTTTATTGGCTATGCTCCTGAACTGAGAGATATCAATATGTTAGGGGATATAACGAGCCATAATGTTTACTCTGAGGCGATTCAATTAGATGCTTCTAGTATTCATAAAGAATGGGATGCTAATTTAATAAAAAAAATAGATAAAGATTATGTTGCAAATAATCCTACAGAGATACTGTCACATAATATTTTTATTATGAATAATAGATTTCTTCCCTTTAGACATGCTAATGGTCAAGTTATTGCCCACAGTGCAACAATTGGCCAACATTCTAGTAGTGTAGGCTATGCTGAAGTATATGGTAATTATTTTGAATCTCCCCTTGTTAACAGGGTAACTGCACCTAGTGATGAGGAATGGTTGTTTAAACCAATTCATCTTCAGTCAGATAATGCTCTGATTTATAATAATGAGATTGTCCCTTAATCCTCCCCTTTTTCGAATGTTATAGGTGTGACTATGATATTTGAAAAGGGGATTTTTTGATGATAAAATGGCGTTCATCTTTGTATACTTGTCTTATTTTGGGGACTTTATTAGCAGGTCCTACGGGGGTATTGGCTAAGGAAGGGCCTCATTTGATGAGGAATGATACTGACGAGTTACTCTATGATGTATCTAAGCATAGGTCATCTAGTTTGTTGCCTCGTGTGGAACAGTTGAGTCATCGGGGGCGTTTGGTGATAGATGGGGCATTTGATTCAGGGGAGCTTGTGACAGCTATTTGGTCTGAACAGAATGGACAAGATGATTTATTATGGCAACCATATCAACCGTTTGATACTTTTGCTGAAGCGACTTTTCAGACACCTGAAAAAGGAACCTACCATCTTCAAACCTTTCACAAGGATAAAGATACTCTGAGGCTAGTTCATACTGCTAGAATTGAAAGTTTGGGATTACCCCACTATAAAATAGAACCATCAGATAGGGGGCATTATAAAATAGATATTAGTAATGTGGCAGATGAAATCGTGAGCATCTACTTACCTACATGGTCGGATGTTAATGGGCAAGATGATATTTTCTGGTATAAGGCAGAGCCTTTGGAAAAGGGACATTACCACCTGTCTTTGGACTTGGCAGCGCATCGTGATAGTGGACAGTATCAGGTGCATGTATATGGTGAAACTAGAGATGGCAAACGAATAGGCTTACTTACAACAGATGGCTTTCAAGTGGAACAAAAGCTAGTTAACCATAATCAGCCAGTGACCTTGTCTCCTAACACCTATCCTATTGGGCAATGCACTTGGGGTGTAAAGGAGCAAGCGACTTGGGTTGGTAATGACTGGGGAAATGCACGTGATTGGGGTGAAAGTGCGCTAGCTAGAGGATTTAGCGTAGGAAAAGAGGCGAGAGTTGGAGCAGTGGTTGTTTGGCCCCATGAGGGGTTAATTGATGGTGTGGTTTATGGTCACGTCGCCTATGTGACAGATGTACGCAGTAATCAAGAGATTAGGGTGACCGAATCTAACTATGGTGGTCAACTGTCGCTTGCAGACTATCGTGGTTGGTTTGACCCTAACCATGTGTTCTGGGGTGGTGATGTGTATTATATCTATCCTAATGAATAGACTATTCTATCATTTAGAAGATAAGCAGGAGGATTTGAACTATCCATGACAGTTGCTTCTTAGATTAGGTTCCTTATTATCTGACAAATGATGATTTGGCAATCATAAAATAAGGGCAAGATGAGGCTTTTTTTGATATAATAGAATTACTGTTTACAAAGAAAGGCAACTCATGTCAAAGTACCTAAGTGTTTCTCATTTGACCCACTATTTGAAGTTGAAATTTGAGCGTGATCCGTACTTAGAGCGGGTGTATTTGACTGGTCAGGTTTCCAATTTTAGAAAACGCCCCACCCATCAGTATTTTTCCCTCAAAGATGATAAAGCTGTGATTCAAGCAACCATGTGGGCAGGTGTTTTCAAGTCACTTCCATTTGAAATAGAAGAAGGCATGAAGTTGAATGTCGTTGGGCGTATTCAACTTTATGAACCAGGTGGCTCTTATTCTATTATCATTGAGAAAGCAGAGCCGGATGGAATAGGTGCCTTGGCTTTGCAATTTGAACAACTGCGTCGAAAACTAACGGAACAGGGCTATTTTGATGCCAAACATAAGCAAGAACTACCCCAATTTGTCACTAATATCGGTGTGGTGACTAGTCCCAGTGGTGCTGTTATCAAAGATATTTTGACGACGGTTTCGCGACGTTTTCCAGGTGTAAACATCATCCTTTATCCGACAAAGGTTCAAGGGGAAGGGGCGGCTCAGGAGGTAGCTCGCAATATCACACGTGCCAATGAGAGAGATGACCTTGATTTATTGATTGTTGGTCGAGGCGGAGGTTCCATTGAGGATTTGTGGGCTTTTAATGAGGAAGTCGTTGTTCAGGCTATTTTTGAGTCACGCCTACCTGTTATTTCTAGTGTCGGTCATGAGACAGATACCACTCTTGCAGATTTTGTCGCTGATGCGCGTGCAGCAACACCAACAGCAGCTGCAGAATTAGCAACCCCTGTGACAAAAGCTGATGTCTTAGCTTTTTTAAGAGAGAGACAACACCGGCTTACACAAGCGGCTCAACGGCGTCTCTCACTTGGTCAGGAACGTCTTGCCAAGCTTAATCAGTCGGTCATTTTTAGACAACCAGAGCGTCTATATGATTCGTACTTGCAAAGGTTGGACAAAACAACTCTGCACTTACAAAACTTGTCACGCCTACAGTTTACTGAATGTGGACAAAAGGTTCATCTATTACACCAACGTTTGTTGGGCTTGGATATCTTATCTAAGGTTCGTCATAGTCAAGAACAATTAGAAAGTCTCGAGCGCTTTTTGGTATCGCAAATCAAACAACAGTTTGACCGTCACCAGAAGCGATTTGAACAGGCACAACAGGCCTTGATTTCCCTTGATACCACTCGGATTATGTCAAGGGGCTATGCGCTTGTTAAGCAAGACAACAAGATTATTGATAGTGTCTCATCTATGGTTATTGGAGATAGGCTGACGGTTGAATTACAGGATGGTCAGGTTGATGTGGAGGTAAAAAATGTCAACAAAAACATTTGAAGAAGAATTAAAGGAACTAGAGAGCATTGTGGCTCGTCTTGAAAATGGGGATGTCCCTTTGGAAGAAGCGATTTCAGAATTTCAAAAAGGGATGGCTTTGTCAAAAGGTTTGCAAAAGACCTTAATGAAAGCTGAAAAGACCTTATTGAAGGTTATGCAAGCTGATGGAACAGAAAAGGAAATGGAATAACTCTTGGAAAACGAACGTCAACAGGTTACACAAGCTATTTTAGACTTTTACAAAAAGACTCCTGTCTCAGAGGACTTAATTGAAGCCATCACTTATTCAATCAATGCTGGTGGCAAGGGAATTCGTCCTCTTATGTTTTTAGCCATTCTCAAAGGCTTTGGTAAGCAGATTGAGCAGGTTGACTATCAAGTGGCAGCTAGTGTTGAGATGATTCATACAGGTAGTCTTATTCATGATGACTTACCTGCCATGGATAATGATGATTACCGTCGCGGTCAGTTAACCAACCACAAAAAATTTGATGAAGCTACGGCTATTTTAGCAGGAGATAGTCTCTTTTTGGATCCATTTGGACTATTAGCAGATATTGATTTACCAGCGACGACTAAAGTTGCGCTAATGAAGGCATTGTCAGAAGCTTCTGGTACTTTTGGCATGGTTGGAGGTCAACTATTAGATATGAAAGGCGAGGAACAAGACTTGTCTTTGGAGGATTTGCGACGTATCCATGCTAACAAGACTGGAAAACTTTTGACCTTTCCTTTTATTGCTGCTGGCATTGTCAATGGTTGTTCAGAAAAGGTCATCACTTGCTTGAGGGAAGTTGGTGAATTGGTTGGTTTAGCCTTCCAAGTCCGCGATGATATCTTAGATGTGACTGCTAGTTTTGAAGAACTTGGCAAAACCCCACAAAAAGATCTCCTTGCTGAAAAAGCAACTTATCCAAGCCTGATGGGATTGGAGAGCTCAAAAGCTTTCTTAAAGGATACCCTAAGCCAAGCTCGTCTTATTTTAAAGCAGCTATCAGAAAGTGATACGTTTGATGCTTCCTTTATTCTTGAAATAATAGAAAGGTTAGACTTAGATGCCTAAAGAAAGAGTAGATGTACTTGCCTTTAAACAAGGTTTATTTGAGACACGTGAGCAAGCCAAACGTGGTGTTATGGCAGGTTTGGTAGTCTCGCTTATCAATGGAGAACGCTTTGATAAACCTGGTGAAAAAATTGATGACAGTACTGAATTGAAATTAAAGGGTGAAAAGCTCAAATATGTTAGTCGAGGTGGTCTCAAGTTAGAAAAAGCCTTAGCTGTCTTTGATATTTCTGTCGAGGGTTTAACAACTCTTGATATTGGTGCGTCAACGGGAGGTTTTACAGATGTCATGCTACAAAGTGGTGCCAGTCATGTTTATGCCGTTGATGTCGGTACGAATCAGTTAGTTTGGAAATTGAGGCAGGATAGTCGTGTTCAGAGTATGGAACAGTATAATTTCCGATATGCAGAACCGGCGGATTTTGCGACACCAAGACCTCAATTTGCCTCTATTGATGTGAGTTTCATATCACTTGGTTTAATTTTACCAAGTCTATACCAAGTGTTAGAAGATGAGGGGCATGTTGTTGCTCTCATTAAGCCCCAGTTTGAAGCGGGTCGAGAGTTTATTGGTAAAAATGGTATTATCAAAGACAAGTCAGTTCATGAGGGAGTCTTGAAGGATGTGCTGGCTATGGCAGTAGAAAATGGCTTTAGTGTGCTTGGTTTGTCTTATTCACCGATACAGGGTGGACAAGGTAATATTGAATTTTTAGCCCATTTGCAAAAAGTACAACCTCAAGAGAATCATATTGCCAACCTGATTCACGATTTAGTCATACAAGCTCATGAGGAGTTTAAAGAAAAATGAGAAAAAGCGAACGAATTGAGTTAATAAAAACCATTATTACTAATCATAAGATTACAAGACAAAATGACTTATTGGCAAAGTTGGAAGAAGCATCAGGACTACTTATGACACAAGCCACGATTTCAAGAGATATGAATGAACTCGGCATTGTAAAGATTCCTTTGAAAGACGGCAGTTATATGTATTCGTTACCAGAGGATAAAGAAGCTAAGCCAGAAAGTCAGCCCATTGGAGTTAAAGATGTTGTTAGGCACCTATCGCCTGAAAATGATGAAGTCCCTACTATGTTGTCTTTATCACTGGTTCCTGGCAATGGTAAGTTTGTAAAAAGGACGCTTTTAGAGATTTTTCCTACACACATAATGTCTGTTATTGCTGATGATGATAGTGTCTTAATCATTGCTTTATCAAGAGAAGCGGCTTTGGAGATAAGACGTGAGCTTACCACTTGGCTTACCTCGTAGGTTAGGAGTTTTATGTTACTTGAGATTTCGATTAAAAATTTTGCCATCATTGAAGAAATCACCTTGCATTTTGAGAATGGTATGACTGTTCTGACAGGTGAAACAGGGGCTGGTAAGTCCATAATCATTGATGCGATGAATATGATGTTAGGAAGTCGTGCTAGTACAGATGTCATCAGACACGGTAGCACAAAAGCTGAGATTGAGGGACTGTTTTCATTGGTGTCTAATCCAGCTTTAGACAGTTTACTGATTGACAATGGGATTGATCCCTCAGACGAGCTAATTATTCGTCGCGACATTTTTCAAAATGGTCGTTCAGTAAGTCGTGTGAATGGTCAGATGGTTAATTTAACAACCTTAAAAGCGATTGGGCATTACCTAGTTGATATTCATGGGCAACATGATCAAGAAGAATTGATGAGACCTCAAAAACACATTTCTATGTTGGATGCCTTTGGAGATGAGGCTTTTTGGGAGATGAAAAACATCTATAGAACAACGTTTGAGTCTTATCGTCAGCTTCGTCAACAAGTCTTAACCAAACAAAAAAATGAGCAGGAACATAAAGCCAGAATCGAGATGTTAGCTTTTCAGTTGGCTGAAATTGAAGCTGCTGACTTAAAACCCGATGAAGATCAGATTTTGTTAGGGAAGCGAGATAAATTGATGAATCACAAGCATATCGCTGATACATTGACCAATGCTTTTGTCATGCTAGATAATGAAGAGTTTTCAAGCCTGTCCAATGTACGTTCGGCTATGAATGATTTACAAAGTATTGAAGAATATGACGATGACTACAAAAGTTTGTCTCAGTCACTATCGGACTCTTATTATACTTTAGAGGAAGTGACTAAGCGATTGGGAGATGTGATTGATCAGTTGGACTTTGATGCAGACTTGCTTTATCAGATTGATATGCGATTAGACGTTATCAATACTATTACTCGTAAGTATGGCGGCAGTGTTAATGAAGTCTTGCATTATTTTGATAATATTAGTAGGGAATATCATCTTCTATCAGGGAGCGATAAATCAACAGATGATTTAGAAAAAGAACTCAAATTATTAGAAAAGCAACTGATTGAGAATGCTAGTCTTCTCAGTCAAGAAAGGCATCGCCTAGCCCTCAACCTTGAAGAAGATATCAAAATGGAGTTGAAGGACCTCTACATGGATAAGGCACGTTTTCAAGTGCATTTTGACAAAGGTAAATTCAATCGTGAGGGCAATGAGATAATTGAGTTTTATATTTCGACTAATCCTGGAGAAAGCTTTAAACCACTTACAAAGGTAGCTAGTGGCGGTGAATTATCTCGCTTGATGTTGGCCATTAAATCAGCCTTTGCCAAACGGGATAATAAGACAAGTATTGTCTTTGATGAAGTTGATACAGGAGTTTCTGGTCGAGTGGCACAGGCTATCGCTCAAAAAATACATAAGATTGGCTCTCATGGTCAGGTTTTAGCGATTTCTCATTTGCCTCAAGTGATTGCTATTGCAGATTACCAATTTTTTATTGAAAAACAAAGCAATGAACAAAAAACAGTCTCCACAGTTCGCTTGTTAACTGAAGAGGAAAGGGTTGAAGAAATTGCTAAAATGCTTGCTGGTAGTGATGTTACAGATGCTGCAAGAACTCAAGCAAAAGCCTTGCTAAAACGCTAATAGCTTACAAATCATACACTTGAATGTATCTAACATAGCAACTTCGGTGATATGGTTGGAATAAAGTCACAAAGAAGCTGGGAAAATCCTAGCTTTTTTACTAGACAAGTTAAGTATTCCATAATTCCTTCTAAGTAATTGTTAACACGAAACAATATATGTTATAACATATATGCGTAAATCGTGTACAGATAATAAGTATTATTTGATGACAGTGAAAAAAGGTTTTCGAAATTATGGTATAATAATTCTAATACCTTTGTGATAGAAAGAGGGGATAGAATGATGAGTAAGATAAAAATTGTAACAGATTCGTCGGTGACTATTGAACCACAATTATTAAAAGCATTAGATATTACTGTTGTTCCACTATCTGTCATGATTGACGGAGTTATTTATTCAGATAATGATCTCAAGGAAGAGGGGCAATTTTTAGCATTGATGCAGGCAGGAAAGTCTTTACCAAAGACCAGCCAACCACCAGTTGGTTTATTTGCCGAAGTTTATCAGGATTTAATGGCTAAAGGTGCAGAGACGATTCTCTCCATTCATATTAGTCATTCTTTATCTGGGACAGTAGAGGCTGCTAGACAAGGTGCTCTTCTATCTGGAGCTAATGTTCACGTTGTTGATTCAGGCTTTACAGATCAAGCTATGGGATTTCAGGTACTTGAAGCTGCTAAATTAGCTCAAGATGGGCAGTCTCTTGACCATATTTTAGATACCTTGTTGCTCATTAAAGAAAAAACAGAACTTTATTTAGGCGTTTCAACGCTGGAAAATTTGATTAAAGGAGGACGTATAGGTCGTGTCTCTGGTTTATTAAGTAGCTTATTAAATATCAAGGTTATCATGCAGATGACAGATGCCAAACTACATCCTATTGTGAAAGGCCGTGGTCAAAAAACGTTTACCAAGTGGTTGGATAGTTTTAAAGAGCATTTAGAAGCATCTAATGTCAGAGATGTTGCTATTTCTTATTCAGGAGATTCAGCGTATGCCAACGAATTAAGGGAACACTTACAAGCTTTTGTTAATGTTTCCATCACAGTTCTTGAGACAGGTTCAATTATTCAAACACATATTGGTGAAGGTGCCTTTGCGGTAATGGTGCGCTATGCTTAAGTCAGTTTTAAAAAGTCTTGTTTTTTTCACGTTTTGTTTCATCATCTTTTTTGCTGTGTTCATGGTTTTGATACCAAAGTCAGATAGCTTATTGACCAAAAAAGATTTTCTTAAAAATGAGCCAAAGGCTTTCTCATATGTTGCACTTGGTGACTCATTAACAGAAGGTATTGGTGATACGACTAATCAAGGGGGGTATATTCCTCTCTTATCTCAACAGTTAACCCAAGAGTATGGCTATCAAGTTACTAGTCAAAATTTTGGTGTTGGAGGCAATACTAGTAATCAAATTTTAAAACGGATGTCAAACGATAAAAATATCAAAAAAGCTCTAGCTAAAGCTGATTTGTTAACAATAACTGTTGGTGGCAATGATGTGATGGCAGTGATCAGAAAGAATTTAAGCGATTTGAATTTAGCTGCTTTTTCAAAGGCTTCTTTGTCTTACCAAGAGCGTCTTAGAAAGATTATTGAGAAAGCTAGAACTGATAATCCTAATTTACCTATTTACATTGTTGGTATCTATAATCCGTTTTATCTGAATTTTCCAGAATTAACTGATATGCAACTAGTTATTGACAATTGGAATAAGTCAACAGAAGCGATTACAAAGGAGTATGAGCGTGTCTATTTTGTTCCAATAAATGATTTACTTTACAAGGGGATAGATGGTGAAGAAGGCATTGTACAAACCGTAGGAGAGCAGACGACGGTTGTCAATAATGCCCTATTCTCAGAAGATCATTTCCACCCTAATAATATTGGTTATCAAATAATGAGTAATGCAGTAATGGAGGTCATTCGTGAAACAAAGAAACAATGGTAAGAAAAGTCTTTGGAAGTGGTTGTTCTTACTTCTTTTAGCCATAAATATGGCATTTGTAGCAGTTTTAGCGAGTCGTCTGATTGAGGTCAGAGAGCCTGAGACAGAGCAAATTAAGGCACCCGATAAAAAAGCGATAAAAATAGGTAGTTTTGTCACTAACAAAGCGTTATTAAATGAAACAGTAGCCACTTATCTAAAGCCTTATCAGTCAAAAGAAATGACTTACAAGCTTTATGCTGCATCTACGACGATTTTGTTTGAAGGAAAATATAATTTACTTGGTTATGATGTACCGCTCTATGTGTATTTCGAACCGTACCGTCTTGAAAATGGCGCAGTACAACTCAAACTGACCTCTTTATCAGCAGGTACCCTACCTTTACCAGAAAAGGATGTTCTTGTTTTTATAAAGAAGAGCTATGACTTACCGAAGATTGTCAAAGTTGTACCAAAGGATAGAAGTATTATCATCAACTTACAAGACCTAACAAATGAAGCTGGCATTTATTTGGAAGCAACCAGTTTGGACTTAATCAACGACAATATCACCTTTGATATCTATAAGAAAAAAGACTTAAAATAAACAAAAAAATGGTCAATTATTGACTTTATAAGATATCATGAGAAATTTGTTATTTATTCGAGGAAAACAGCTGTAAAGTGGTTTAAACACTTGACCAAATAAGAAAAATTAGATATGATATAACATGTTGGAGCTAAGGCTCACAAATTTATTGGAGGAATTGTTACATGGCTAACAAACAAGATTTGATTGCAAAGGTAGCAGAAGCTACTGAATTAACGAAAAAAGATTCATCAGCAGCTGTAGATGCAGTATTTGCTGCAATCACTGATTACCTTTCTAAAGGTGAGAAAGTTCAACTTATCGGCTTTGGTAACTTTGAAGTTCGTGAGCGTGCAGCACGTAAAGGTCGTAACCCACAAACTGGTAAAGAAATCACAATTGCAGCTTCTAACGTTCCAGCATTTAAAGCTGGTAAAGCTCTTAAAGACGCTGTAAAATAATAATCATGTTAAAAGCCCATCATATCAAGCTTTCTAGCTTGTCTGATGGGCTTTTTTCTATGTTTTGGGGCATTTTTGGGGCATAAAATCAATAGTTTTCCATGATTTCAGCCACATTTGCCTTCAGTTTTTTGGTAACATGGGTGTAGATTTGTGTTGTGGTCTTTGCATCCGCATGACCTACTCGGTCCATGATAGCTTTTAATAGGACTCTGTTTTCTGCAAGGCGACACATAAGCAGTCAGGTTTAGGGGCTAGTTTTTCTAGCTGTTCCTTGATTGTTTTAGTGTTAGGTTAAAGAAATTGATTTGCATTAACACACCATTTTTCTCCCCTTATACTTAGTATTATGATTAGAAAAATGCTTGACTTACTTGTAAAATGGGCTATACTATAAAAAGAGCTAGCTTGCTATAAAGAGGCAGTTAGTCACTAAAGAAATAGGATGATTAATCAAGATGGAAGAGTATTTGTATCAGTGTCCCGTCTGCCGTTGGACACCTAAAAATGATGAGGAAAATGGTATCTTTGACCATTGCCCCAAATGTTTACATAGTATCCATGACTATGATCATGAAGGCTATCAATGTGGTGGGCGTATGGTTCCTATCAGCGTTTGGGTACGCGATGACCAACCATCAGAAGTGATTCAGCGCTGTTATTTTTGTGGTGAATTGCAGACAACCCCCCTACAAGATCAGGACAATCCAGTCAAGTTGATGTCGGTGATTGCTGAGCCTTTGGCAGCTCCGCCTTTCCCTCTGGATAAAATGGAAATGATGATGACAATGCTAGGTGGTCAAGGAGATATGTCGGGGTACTACAATGAGTAAACGAGAAAAGAAACGTCAGAAATATGAAAAGAATTACTTTAAAAAGCATCCAGCACTAGATCCTTTTGAGTGCAGCTATTGTGGCTTTTGGGTGACACCTGAAGGTGCAGGGACAAATCACCGTAATCATTGTCCCAACTGTTTATCAAGTAAGCACCTTGATGAAACACCTGGTGATCGCGCAGCAACTTGTGGAGGTCGTATGGAGGCTATAGGTGTTTGGGTACGAAATAACGGCGATTGGGCGATTATTCACCGCTGTGTGCAATGTGGCAAATTAGGCTCTAATGTCACAGGTGGGGACGATAGTCCTATGAAACTCATGGCTTTAGCGATGAAACCCTTAAGTGATCCTAATATATTGCAACAAGGGCGCTTGAGCAAGATGATTACTAGCATGGAGCATATTAATAAATTATAATTAGAGTTAGAGTGTGGTATGATAAGATACCACACTTTTTAACCATTCACGGTTAAAAATCAGCCATTTAGGGTAATGGCTTTTGTTCAGTTTTGCATGTGCTTTACTAGAGATAGACTTGAGAGAAATGAGAGGAGTTATGTCTATGGAAGTGATTCTAAAAAAATACTTTGTAGGTTTTGATGTGTTTAACATGGAAGAATGGTTGAATGAACAGGGGCAAAAGGGACTAAGGTTAAGTCGCCTTGCCAATAACAAATATGTCTTTGAACAGACAGAAAATGTCTATTACTACCGCATAGCTTATGTTAACCCCACATTGTCTTACGCAGAGCAACAAGCTTTTATCCATCGTCTGCTAGGTCAAGACTTGATTTATATCACAAGACAGTATAACTGGGCTTATTATTACCGTACCGAACCTATTATCAGCGAACGTAGTCAAGAAGAAAAAGCAGCTTTACTTAAAGCGATGAAACAAGGCTATCGCCAAATGCTAGTGCCAATGCTACTTCCTCTGGTATCCATTTTGTCATCATTGAATAGTTTAAATGACCGAAAGGTTTCATTGCGGGTGTTCTGGTTCTTACTATTGATAACTAGTATCTTTGTGGTTTACTCTTCTTTTCAAAATCCTTTTAAACTCTATAAACGGTATAAGGAGCTTAAATCAGATTTAACGTAATCCTTCTGATAAAAGAGCAGTCATTGCATATCCAATAGAACTACCCCTTAGGGACGAGGTGATAACATCAGTCATGATGTTGCCCCTCGCCCCTTTTTGATGACCATTATCATCATCTTTTTGAAAAAAATCGTATGTTTTTTGACAATGATACTTGTCAAAAATAAAAAGAAGTGTTACAATATAATCAATCATAAGAAAACGTATACAAAGGGAAGGTGATTGAAGAATTATTATCATAATAGAAATCGTTAATCGCTAATAAGGAGGAGTATATGGCATTTTGGGCTGTAATGGGGTTCGTACTTGCAATAATAGCAATGTCGGAAATAACACGTTTAAAGAAGCATGTAAAAAAACTAGAAAATGGAAGTAGAGGTGAAGAACAAATGTCACAACTTATAAAAGAATTAGTCGGTCAACAATGTATTATAGATGAAGGTATCTTCAGCACAACAGAAACTTATGATGTTTTAGCAGCTGATGATGAATGGCTAAAAATCCGAAAAACCACTGAAAAAGGCAAGGTGGAGACACGCCTTGTTCGTATTGAGAACATCAAGGAAATCAGACCAGTTTAATTTCTAGTATTTGAAAAAGGAGTAAAATCATGTCAAATAAAAAACAACTTGTCATCACAGGACGCCATGTTGCACGTGCTGTTAGTTATCTTGCTATTGCTGTTAGTATCGGTCTCTTGGTTTTGAATTTGGTCAATCATAGACCACTAGTAGATAAGAGTAGTATGCTAGTGATGCTATTAGCTCTTTCTTCCGTTTGTTTAACCAGTAGATGTCGAAAATAGCTTTGGCTGAAAAAGCAATCATTTAGGGAGGAGTATATGGTTTACATTGTCAAAAATCGTCTGAAAGAATTACGGGCTAGAGATAGTCTCAATCAGATGGAACTCGCTAAACTAGCAGAAGTATCTAGGCAAACCATTAGTTTGATTGAGCGTGGTGAGTATCTGCCATCGATTTTAATCGCGTTAAAGATTGCCCGTATTTTTAAAGAACCTGTGGAACAGGTCTTTCGCTTAGAGGAAGGAGAAGGCGTATGAGATTTGTTAACAAAAATGATTCGACCGCAGTTAGGCTGATTAAGTTATTTGGTTCTGGAGCTATTGTTGGAGCCGTCATTGGTGGTTTATTAGGTGCTACGATGGGTTATTTGGATATTGACCGGATTACTCTTGATATCCAGTCATTTGCTTTAGAGGAAAAATTAGAGCTTGTTTTTCTAGGGTTGACGATACTAACCTTTGTGATGACTGTTTACTTCATGTACCATGTGAGGCGTCTGTATAAGAGCTATCAAATCTCTAATGATGATGAGACAAGTGATGGGTTGTATCGTCGTATAGGAAAGTATCATTCCTATGCCTTGATATTATCAGGTTTAGGACTTGTATTTGCCATGTCATCCTTGGTATTTGGGTTTAAAGTGGTAGGAGAAACTGACTTTTTTGAGATGACTTTTTCAATTTTTCCTCTTCTCGCCATTTTTGTTGGTACTGGTTTACAGATTGACATTATGAAGTGGCATAATAAGATCAAAGGTGCCAAGACGCCTCTAGTTCCAACCTTTAAAGAACTCAAGAATAATGCCTTAGAACTTGATGAAGCTGAATTACAAGCTAATTACAAGATATCTTATGATATTGTTTTAAACTTAACCAATATCGTTTTACCTTCTATCTATCTTTTTCTTATGTTCTGGTCATTCATTACAGGAGAAGCTGATGTGTTAGCCTTGCTCATCACAACAATCATCTATTCCTATATCATGCTAATGCAATTTAAGATGGTCAAAGATTTCTACAAATAATCTCAGCAAATAGCTAAAACCCCACTTGGTGATATCAAGCGGGGTTTTCTGTAGGATTAGTTCAGTCCGATGAGGTAATCATCATCTTGCATAGCTTCAACAGTACCTAGGAGATAACCGTTCCCGACTTGTGAGAAGAAGTCGTGGTTACTTGTTCCTGTTGAGATACCGTTCATGACGATTGGGTTAACGTCGTTGGCAGTATCTGGGAAGAGTGGGTCTTGCCCAAGGTTCATGAGTGCCTTATTAGCGTTGTAACGCAAGAAGGTCATGACCTCATCTGTCCAACCAACAGCATCATAAAGGTCTCTGGTGTATTTTTCTTCATTTTCATAGAGGTTAAAGAGCAGGTCATACATCCAATCACGGAGTTTGTCTTGCTCTTTGTCATCCAATTCGTTGAAACCGAGTTGGAATTTGTAGCCGATATAAGTGCCATGAACAGACTCGTCACGGATAATCAATTTGATGATTTCAGCAACGTTTGGCAGTTTGTTATTTCCAAGATAATACAGTGGCGTGAAAAAACCAGAGTAGAACAGGAAGGTTTCTAGGAAGACTGAAGCAACTTTCTTTTCAAGTGGCGTACCATTTTTATAGATTTCATTGACAATCTTTGCCTTATTTTGAAGGTAGGGATTGCTATTTGTCCAAGCAAAAATCTCTTCAATCTCTGATTTAGTGTTTAGCGTTGAGAAGATAGATGAATACGATTTGGCATGAACAGATTCCATGAATTCGATATTGTTTAGCACAGCTTCTTCGTGAGGGGTGCGGACATCTTTCTTTAATTGAGACATACCGCTTTCAGATTGGACAGTGTCGAGTAGGGTTAGACCCCCAAAGACTTTCCCCACCAGGTCTTTCTCGATAGCAGAAAGCTTACGCCAGTCATCAAGGTCGTTTGATAGGGGAATACGTGTATCAAGCCAAAATTGTTCGGTTAACTTTTCCCAAGTTGACTTATCAACGGCATCTTCAATTTCATTCCAGTTAATCGCATTATAATATGTTGTCATGATGATTTCTTTCTATTGTGTTTAATATGTTTCTTATTGTACCACATTTTCTGATATCCTTGCAGAAAAAGAGAGTAGAAAAGATAGGTTGCTTTTCTGACTCTCAAAGTGTTTATCTTAAATCACACAGCTTTCACATTGGTTTGAGCCAACTTCATCACCGTCATCGGTAAAGGTACGGACGTAGTAAATGGATTTGACACCTTTGTTGAAGGCATAGTTACGAAGGATAGAGAGGTCACGAGTGGTTTGCTTGCTTTCTGTTTTCCATTCGTACAAACCTGAAGGAATATCACTACGCATGAAGAGTGTCATTGAGAGCCCTTGGTCAACGTGCTCTGTTGCAGCAGCATAGACATCAATCACCTTACGCATATCCATGTCATAAGCAGAAGTGTAGTAAGGGATGGTATCAGTTGTCAGACCGGCAGCAGGGTAGTAAATCTTACCGATTTTTTTCTCCTGGCGTTCTTCGATACGTTGTGTAATAGGGTGGATAGAAGCCGATACATCGTTGATGTATGAGATAGAGCCATTTGGTGCGACAGCAAGGCGGTTTTGGTGGTAAAGACCGTCTGCCATCACCGCATCACGTAGGGCCTCCCAATCACTAGCTTGTGGAATGAAGTGGTCTTTGAACAATTCTTTGATGCGTTCAGATTTTGGAACGAATTGACCAGTGATGTACTTATCAAAGTAAGTGCCATCTGCGTATTTTGATTTCTCAAAATGGGTGAAGCTTTCACCACGTTCACGGGCGAGATTATTGGACTCAACCAATGTCCAGTAATTCATGAGCATAAAGTAAATATCTGTAAATTCAATGGACTCAGGACTACCGTAGTGCATGTGGTGTTGGGCGAGGTAGGTGTGCAAGCCCATGGCACCAAGCCCGATCGTGTGTGCCTGACTATTACCGTTTTTAATAGTTGGAACGGCATCGATAGATGAGTTGTCAGTGACAAAGGTGAGAGCGCGTGTCATAGCACGGATAGAACGCCCAAAATCAGATGAGGTCATCATATTGACAACGTTAGTTGAACCAAGGTTACATGAAATATCTGTACCCAATTGGAGATACTCTTGTGAATCGTTGATGTGACTAGGTTGTTGAACTTGAAGAATCTCAGAGCAGAGGTTACTCATAACGATACGTCCGTCAATGGCAGAGCTCTTATTAGCTGTATCAATATTGATGATATAAGGATAGCCAGATTCTTGTTGTAGTTTTGAGATTTCAGTTTCCAAATCACGTGCTTTGATTTTTGTCTTGGTGATATTTGGATTAGCTACTAACTCATCGTATTTTTCAGTAATGTTGATGTAGTTATATGGGACACCATATTCTTTCTCAATGCTATATGGGCTAAAGAGATACATGTCATCATTGTTACGAACCAATTCGTAGAATTTATCAGGTACAGTTACTCCAAGCGACAAAGTTTTAACACGGATTTTTTCATCAGCATTTTCTTTTTTCGTTGATAGGAAGTGCATGATATCTGGGTGGAAAACGTCCAAGTAAACCACACCAGCACCTTGTCTTTGACCAAGTTGGTTTGAGTAAGAGAAACTGTCTTCGAATAGTTTCATAACAGGCACGACACCAGAAGCAGCTCCAACAAAGCCCTTGATTGGAGCACCGGCTTCACGCAAGTTACTCAAAGAGATACCAACACCACCACCGATACGTGACAATTGCAAGGCTGAATTGATAGAACGTCCGATAGAATTCATATCATCTGTCATTTGGATAAGGAAACACGATACCAATTCACCACGACGGCTACGACCAGCATTTAAGAAACTTGGTGTTGCAGGTTGGTAACGTTGGTTAATCATTTCCATAGCCATATCTTCAGCTAGTTGCTCATCACCGTCGGCGAAATATAAAGCATTAAACAAGACTCTGTCTTCAATGCTCTCTAAATAATAATCTCCGTCATTAGTTTTTAAGGCATACTGTTGATAGAATTTGTAGGCCGCCATAAATGATTTGAATTTAAAATGGCTATCTGTGAGACGTTGTGATAAGTATTCAATAAATTCAGGTTTGTATTTGCTAATAAAAGCTTTCTCGAGATAGTCATGCTCCAGAAGGTAATTGATTTTATCTGTGATGGTATCAAAAGCCATTGTGTTAGGTTCGACATTTTCTTTAAAGAAAGCATCAAGAGCTTCTTTGTCCTTATGCAAAGGGATTTGACCATTTACAGGACGATTGATTTCGTTGTTGAGGCGAAAATAAGAAACGTCGCCAAGATTTTTAAGAGTCATGTTCTAATATTCCTTTTATATATTCTACATCTTCGGGTGTTCCACTAAATTCAAGGGTATGGAGTAGGGGCACCTTATAGGTATGAGCCAATCGTTTAGCCGTATGGCAAAAATCAGGACCAAAATTACGGTTCCCAGAACCCACAATCCCTCTTAAATTAGAGTGATTGATTGTTAAGAAATCATCTAAGAATTCAATCCCTGCTTCATAAGTAGGACTGATAAAAACAAAGGGTTGGTCAATAGTCGGAAAGTCAGCCTGTCGTTTTACTTCGAGAACTGTATAGGGAGCTAGTTTTTTGGCTAAGCGTCTAGTTTGACCGGTTAAACTAAAAAAGACAACTAACATCAGTTAGATAAGATCTTTGAGTTTTGCAGGTTGAAATCCAGAAAAAACAACATCACCAGCTTCAATCACAGGAGCAGAAGTAAAACCTAGTCCTTTCACATAAGCCACTTTATCTTGCTGTTCATCAATATTGATTTCTTCGAAATCAGCACCATGTTGCTCTAAAAATTTTTTGGTCATTTTACATTGCATGCAGTTATTTTTAGAATAAATTGTAATTTTTGACATTTTCGTTCTCCTAAGAGTATTTCCTTTCTTAAGAAGGATACCATAATAGAATACCCCAGAACATCTAAAAAAGCAAGCTAAAAAACTCATCAAAAACACAAAATATAGAGTTTTTGTTGTTCTGAAACACAATATATAGTGTTAAGTGGTATTTTCAAGACGATGATAGGTCTTTGTTTAGACAGTCTTTATTTTCAAGGATTTCCCTTCTAGTTTCAACTTTTTTTTGTTATTGATTTGAGTGATTTGGTTATTATTTAATTTTCTAACTTAGAAAATTAATATGAATTATATTATGCAAAACAATGATGTGGTGAGCTGCTCCAAGTTTGGTTTGTTAACTATCAGCTTGGAGGCATACATCTATTAGTAATAGTAATTCTTTTTAGCTGGTGGGTTGATTATGAGATTTTTAAAAACAATTTAGTCAGTTGCATCCTCTATATAGTGTTATATCAATTACAGCCATAAAGTTACAAAATAATTTAAAAAATAGTTTAAAAGACTTGCATTCACCAAGTATTTATGATAGACTAGTCTCTGTTGTTATGGAAAGATAGCGAAGAGGCTAAACGCGGCGGACTGTAAATCCGCTCCTTCGGGTTCGGGGGTTCGAATCCCTCTCTTTCCATGTTAATATTGGGGTATAGCCAAGCGGTAAGGCAAGGGACTTTGACTCCCTCATGCGTTGGTTCGAATCCAGCTACCCCAGTCATGGTATCGGGTTTTACCTTATACCGTCAAAGATAAATATTGTTGTTGTCGTTGCGGGTTACCTTGAAAAAATATATTGTTGTCAAAGCTAGCGTTGCTAGCTTTTGTTGGAGGATTTTTTAGAATGAATGAATTTGAAGATTTGCTAAACAGTGTTAGCGATGTGAACCCTGGTGATGTTGTTACTGCTGAAGTATTAACAGTTGACAATGGTCAGGCTAACCTTGTTATCAATGGTACAGGTGTTGAAGGTGTCTTGACACTTCGTGAGTTGACTAACGATCGCGATGCTGATATTAACGATCTTGTTAAAGCTGGTGAAACAGTAGAAGTACTTGTTCTTCGTCAGGTTGTAGGTAAAGATACTGATACAGTAACTTTCCTAGTATCTAAAAAACGCTTGGAAGCTCGCAAAGCATGGGACAAACTTATCGGTCGCGAAGGTGAAGTTGTTTCTGTTAAAGGAACTAAAGCTGTTAAAGGTGGTTTGTCAGTTGAGTTTGAAGGTTTACGTGGATTCATTCCAGCATCTATGCTAGATTCACGTTTTGTACGTAACACTGAAAAATTCGTTGGTCAAGAATTTGATGCTAAAATCAAAGAGGTTGATGCTGCTGAAAATCGTTTCATCTTGTCACGTCGTGAAGTTGTAGAAGAGTCTGCAGCTGAAGCACGTAAAGAAGTTTTCTCAAAAATTTCAGAAGGTTCAGTAGTAACTGGTAAAGTTGCTCGTTTGACAAACTTTGGTGCCTTTATTGATCTTGGTGGTGTTGACGGTCTTGTTCACGTTACTGAATTATCACATGAGCGCAATGTATCACCAAAATCAGTTGTTACTGTTGGTGAAGAGGTAGAAGTTAAAGTTCTTGCTATCGATGAAACTGAAGGACGTGTATCACTTTCTCTTAAAGCAACTACGCCTGGTCCATGGGATGGTGTTGAACAAAAACTTGCTGCAGGTGATGTTATTGAAGGTAAAGTGAAACGCTTGACAGACTTCGGTGCTTTCGTAGAAGTTCTTCCAGGAATTGATGGACTTGTTCACATTTCACAAATTTCACACAAACGTGTTGAAAATCCAAAAGATGTTTTATCTGCTGGCCAAGATGTAACTGTTAAAGTACTTGAAGTGAACTCATCAGATGAGCGTGTATCACTTTCAATTAAAGCACTTGAAGAACGTCCAGCTCAACCAGAAGGTGAAAATAAAGAAGAAAAACGTCAATCACGTCCACGTCGTCAAAAACGTGAAGTGAAGCGTGACTATGAACTTCCAGAAACACAAACTGGCTTCTCAATGGCTGATTTGTTTGGAGATATTGAATTATAATAAATGGAAAGGTTAGGATGTGTCCTAGCCTTTTTCTCATGTTGTATTAATCGGCTCTTTGTCAACTGTAGTGGGTAGATGAAAAGCTAACATCTGGAGAGAATCAGATTGGTTCTCTCCTTTTTGATGTTCAAGGCAATCAAAATCCTTCTTTTAAAGTTGTCAAAGTTTCGGAA
>NZ_JBRUGW010000009.1:0-59548 GCF_053206505.1 Streptococcus fryi
GATTCCGAAACTTTGACAACTTTAAAAGAAGGATTTTGATTGCCTTGAACATCAAAAAGGAGAGAACCAATCTGATTCTCTCCAGATGTTAGCTTTTCATCTACCCACTACAGTTGACAAAGAGCCACAAATAAAACTGGGGTTTGCCCAGTTTTATTTGTATTATCTTCAAAAATCCATCATAGCCTACTCAGTGGCATCTGTAGTTGACTCTTCTTCTGTCAACTCTTCGGCTTCAAGAGATGTATCAGCTACGTCATCAGCCACATCTTTTTCAGATTGAGGCTTGTTCAAACGGTTTTGAGCAATAATAGCCTCTAAATTTTCGGTTGTGGTGTAAATACCAACCTCCATATCAATGATACTTGGCTCAGTTAACTTCGGTTTGATTTGGCTATAATAAGGCAAACGTTCCGAAAGTTTTGAGAGCGGTACTCTAATCTGATGACCATCCTTCATCCATAACAACAGAAAATCAGTCGTTACAGATTTTTCTATAGGATCAATGCTATCAATATTTTTCACAATTTTTTGATCAATAGTAGCCAGTTGAGTAATGATGCTTTGAATTTTCTTTTCATCAGATAAATTAATCGCAATATAATCTTTTGGCAATTGGTTAACAACCTGTGACTCAGGACGGGTTCCATTTTCCAAAATTGGTCGGTAGCCATCCTCTGTATCTGTATAAGCCACTATTTCATATTCATCAACAGTAATAATAAACTGATTGGGGAATTGATAGGTGATTTTAGCTGTTTTTACCCAATCATTACTCTCAATCACTTTCTGTGCATATTTAGCTCGATTTAACCAAACCGTCATCAGATAATCCTTATCTGCAATTTCTGATGTGGTTTTTATTGTTTTCTCGTCGGCATTAACAACCCCCTTAACACTAATCACTTTTTGCTTGCTATAGGGAGTTAGTGAAAATACGGATATCAGTAATATCACTAAAGAAAAAAGAACAATAGGAAGAACTTTTAATTTATCCTTAGTTGGAATACGAGGTTCTTTTTTTATTGTTTTGGGAGTTTCTGACGCAACAACCTCCTCAGTTGAATTTTGCTCTTCGATAGCTTTTAAGCCTGCTTTAGCCGCTTCTTTAGCTTCTTGCTCTTGACGACGTTGCTCTGCTTCACGTTCACGCTTTCGCTTCAAAAATTCAATATTACGCTGTTGCCACTCTGTCAACTGCTCCTTAGGAGACTTATTCTTTTTATCTTTTTTATTTTTCTGATTTGGCATTAGCTTCCTTTCCCTCTTTTTAAAAGACAGTGGGAGAGACAGCAAGTTTAGCTATGCCCCCATATCTTTAAGTAACATCTCATAAAACGCTTCAGGGGATTTGAGTTCCTCTGATTGTGCCATTTTAGCTTGATAATCGTCTTTATGTTCTATAAGTAACTTAATCTCTTTCTTTAAGCGTTCATTGGTCAACTCTGTTTCCATAAGCGCTCGTGCATATCCCTTGTCAACGAAATAAGTAGCGTTTTCCAACTGATCTCCACGACTAGCTTCTTTACCAAGTGGGATAATGAGATGTAGCTTTTTCATCGCTAACAATTCAAAAAGGGTGTTTGAGCCTCCTCTAGTCACCACAACATCTGCCATTTCAAGCAGAGGTTGATAGAGGTCAGTCGCATAAGCAAGACGATAAAGACGAGGCGATAATTCATTCAGCTCAGGATCCCCAGTTAGATTGATGATATTAACCTCTGACAGAAGGTCTAGGGTAGCTGTGATAAAGTCATTGAAAACCTTAGCACCTGCTGAGCCTCCAACAAAGAGTACAGTCGGTAAACGGTCATCAAATGCCAACTTCACTTGCTCCAATATAGACTGACTGTCTGCAGACAATGGCTGTAAATCACCTACCTTCGTAATAGCACCTACATGTCTTAGCTTGGGAAGACTTGACTCCTGATCAAAAGTTGTGTAAACAGTTGTTGCAAATTTGGAAGCAATCTTATTGGCTAGCCCCATTGATAAATCTGATTCGTGGATAAAGACAGGAACACCAGTCAATTTACCAGCAATAACAGGCGGAACCGATACAAAACCACCCTTTGAAAACAGGACTTGAGGACGTACATGCAACATAATGAGTAAGGATTGCAGAATACCGAACGTCACTTTAAAAACATCAATCACATTTTGCCAACTGAAATAACGTCTAAGCTTGCCTGTAGCAATACCGTGAAACGTCACAGGGTATCCAGAATCCTTGATTTGCTGATATTCAACACCTTTTTTGTCACCAATGTAATGCACTTCCCAACCATCTGATAGAAACTTAGGGATTAAAATGAGATTCAAAGTGACATGACCAACTGTTCCACCACCTGTAAACACCATTCTCTTTGCCATATCACTTGTTTCCTTTCAAAAGCTCATCATAAGCCTTTAAAAACACGTCACCACGGACTTCGAAATTTGGATACATGTCCCAACTTGCATTTGCTGGACTGAGTAAAATAGTGTCCCCTGCATTCGCCAACTCAAAAGCCTTAAGAGTAGCTTCTCTGATATCTGTAACATCAACATAAGGGACTCCTGCCATATCAGCAGCACGTTTTAACCGTTCTTTAGATTCTCCCAAAAGCACCATCATTTTCAATCCTCTTAGGTCAGGGACAAGATCGTCAAAGTCATTCCCTCGATCAAGTCCCCCCGCAATCAAAATCAGATGCTGATTGTCAAAACCTGATAAGGCCTTCTGTGTCGCTAGAATATTGGTCGATTTGCTATCATTATAGAATGCAATATCATCTATGGTACCAACATATTGCAAGCGATGTTTGACACCCCCAAAATGTGCCAAAGTTTCTCTAATAACCTGTGTATCAACACCTCTTAGCTTGCTAACCACAATCGTAGCGAGAGCGTTCTCGACATTATGGCTACCAGGAACACCGATTTCAGAAACTGGCATGATTGCCTCATCCTTATAATAAAGCATATTTTCTTTTAAGTAAGCTCCATCAACTTGCTCTTGCCTTGAAAAATAAAGAACATTTGCCTCAGTACCTTGAGCTAAGTCTTTAGCTAAAGACTGATTAGCATTTAAAATCAGATAATCCGACGAGGTCATCTGGTCTTGAATATGCCATTTGGCAGCCACATAAGCTTCAAAATCACCATGATAATCCAAATGGGATGGCTCAAAATTGGTGATCAGGGCAATGGTTGGATGAAAACTAGCTGTACCCATGAGCTGAAAGCTGGATAACTCCATCACCAAAGTATCTTGAGGTGTTGCTGCTTGGGCAACCTCACTAGCAGGAAAACCAATATTACCTGACAAGAGACCTGATTGACCAGCTGCATTTAGGACTTCTGAAATCATTGTTGTGGTCGTTGTTTTCCCATTTGAACCTGTAATAGCAATAATGGGCGCTTCTGAGATCAGATAGGCTAACTCAACCTCAGTCCATATTGGTATGCCTTTAGCCATAGCTTTCTCAACCATAGGATTGGTGTAGGGAATACCTGGGTTTTTGACCATCACTTCAAATTCTTCATCCAATAAGTCTAAGGGATGACTGCCACAAATCACCTTAATTCCTTCTTCAAGTAGTTTCTGGGCAGATGGATTATCCTCAAAAGGCTTACCATCATTAACTGTCACAATGGCCCCTAATTTCGCCAACAAACGTGCTGCCGCTTCACCCGAACGGGCTAGACCAAGTACCAACACTTTCTTAGCTTTTAAATCATTAAATGCTTTCATATCGTCTCAATTCTAGATAATAGTTTCCCATATATTTTACCCTTAATACCCGATTTTTTCAAGGTTTAAGGATAGTTTAACAAGAGCAAATAAACTACAAAAAGAGACCTAGAGGCCTCCTTTTATGATTATATTTAGCTTAAAACTAAGCTTTTAAATAACGGCGCATCGAAAGCGTAGAACCAAACGAACCGATCAAAATACCTATCACAAACAAAATACCAATTAAGTAAAAAATATGTGGATATGGTGAATACATTGATAATCCTTGACGAACAAGTGCAGGGTTAGACTGCAAATAAACCGTTTGGTAACCATAATACAGTAAGATTGAGGGCATGATTGCACCTAACATACCTACCCATGCTCCCTCTAAGAAAAATGGCCCTTTGATATAGCTATTCTTAGCACCAACCAAACGCATGATTTGAATTTCACGGCTACGAGACATAATTGTGATACGAACTGTATTGGAAATCAATAAAATAGCAATAAATAGGAATACCCCCATTCCAACAAAGCCCCATAGACGAACAACTCCTGCTATTTTAAATACTTTCTCAGTATCTGTTCCACCGTATTCTACAAAATCAACACCTGTAATCTTTTTAATTTGTTTAGCAACAGGTTTGACCTGATCAGGTGTTTTGGTATTAACAATGTAAACATTGTAAAGTGGATTTGAATCACCATCAAAAACGTGCCAATCATCACCCATAACTGCAATCAATTTTTTTAATTCTTCATCTTTGCTAGAAAAAGTAACAGATTCAACACCTTCAATAGCTGTAATCTGGTTGTAAACCTTATGGTAATCTCCGTTTTCTACTGTCTGACCTTGTGCATTAACAATCGTTTCTAGATGGTCAGTCGAATCCACTAACAGATAGGTATTGATGCGAATATTATTTTCAATACCTGTTGCGATACGCTCAGTATTAAAAATAACAGAAGCAATAATCCCAACTAAAATCAAGGTAATGGAAACAGAGGTAATTGACGCAAAAGTCATCCAACCGTTACGTTTCAAATTTTTAATGGAATTCCATAAATGTCTAAAAAATCTACTAATCATCGTAACCGTAATCTCCTCCTTCTTCATCACGCACCACTCGTCCACCTTCTATGGCAATAACGCGGTGGCGGAGGGTATTAACAATCTGGCTATTATGAGTTGCCATCAAAATTGTTGTCCCTTGTAAATTGATGCGCTCTAATAGATTCATGATTTCCCATGAAATCTCTGGATCCAAGTTTCCAGTTGGTTCATCTGCAATCAACAACTTAGGATTGTTAACAATCGCACGCGCAATGGCAACACGTTGTTGCTCCCCTCCTGACAACTGGTCTGGGAAGGCTCTCATCTTATGCTTAAGACCTACTAACTCCAATACTTCTGGTACGCGTTTTTTAATTTGACGACGTCGTTCTCCAATAACCTCCATGGCATAAGCCACATTTTCGAATACAGTCTTTTTAGGTAATAACTTATAGTCTTGGAAGACAACACCAATGCTGCGTCGAAGATAGGGAACGTCTCTAGCTTTTAATTTATTAAGATTGAATTCTCCAACTTTTAGACTTCCTTCAGTTAACTTTTCCTCACGATAAAGGAGCTTGATAAAAGTCGACTTACCTGCTCCTGATGGCCCTACTAGATAGGCAAACTCCCCTTGATTAACACTTAGTGTGACATCTCTAAGGGCAGTCGTTGAGCGATGGTACTTTTTACCAACACCTTTCATTTCAATCAATGCCATAGTTTTTTCCTTTTCTATTTCTTTTTCTTTTTATTATGAAGCTCTACCATTATTCCATTCGCCATTTGAGGTAAGCATCGATAAAACCATCTAAATCACCATCCATAACCTTATCAACTTGTGCCACTTCAAAGCTGGTACGATGATCTTTGACCATGGTGTATGGCGTAAAGACATAGGAACGAATCTGACTGCCCCAAGTGATTTCTTTCTTATCACCCTTGAGAGCAGAAACTTCTTCGGCTTTCTTTTCTTGTTCCAATTGATAAAGTTTGGCTTGGAGCATTTTCATCGCTCTATCACGGTTACCATATTGGGTACGATCAACTGTCGAAGCGACAACAATACCTGTTGGAATATGGGTTAACCGAACACCTGTTGATACCTTGTTGACGTTCTGACCACCAGCACCTCCTGAACGGAAGGTATCCATTTTCACCTCATCATCACGAATATCTATTTCAATGGTATCATCTAATTCAGGCATGACCTCAACAGAGGCAAAAGAGGTATGACGACGTTTTGCTGAGTCAAATGGGGAAATACGTACTAGACGATGAACACCCATTTCTGATTTCAACAAGCCGTAAGCATTTGGGCCTTCAAAGGATAAGGTGACAGATTTGATACCTGCTTCATCTCCCGCTTGATAATCTAGCGTCTCAACCTTAAAGCCTTTGGCATTACCAAAACGCACATACATTCTCAAGAGCATATCTCCCCAGTCCTGAGCCTCTGTTCCTCCCGAACCTGGATGAATTTCTAAAATAGCATTATTGTGATCATAGGGTTCTGATAGCAATAATGTCATTTCATAACTAGACATGGTTTTTGATAAATCAATCAATTTTTCTTCTAGTTCTTCCTGCATGCTAGCGTCCTCTGCTAACATTTCCAAGAGCAACTCTGTCTCATCAGACAATTCTTCCATACTATGGAAGGTTTGATAGGTCATTTTTAAATTATTTAAGTCTTGAGATACTTTTTGAGCTGTTAGATTATCATTCCAAAAATCTGGTTCAGTCATTTGATTTTCTAATAAAGCAATCTCTTCTTCTAACCTATCGAGGTCAAAGTGACCTCCTGAAGCTAGTCAACTTCTCTTTGTTTTCTACTATTTTTTGACGGATTTCTGAAATATCCATAGAATGCCTCTTTTCTTACTTTATAAGCTTTAAACAGTGTATCACAAATCTATTGAATTTGCCATTGTTTCAAGACACGTTCTCTTTCTTCGGTAATATCTGGATGGTCTGACGTGACCTCCTCAATCAAGCTAATCAGATCTGGTGTCGGTTTTTTGACAATTTCACCAACAGCCCAAATCGCTGTCGCCGTATGTATGGGATTATTGTTTTTTTCGATAATCTGAAGTAATTTGACAACCGCTGTTTTATCATGGCTATTGGCTAGCGCGATAATGGCATTGCGCTGCAAGATGTTCTTCCCTCTCCATGATGCTGCTATCATGCCGAATTGCTCTTTAAATGTCTTATTGGACATTTCCAAAAACGGTAGTAATTCAGGATGAGCTAAGTCTGGATTGATTTCTGTAGCAATCGGATTATCAATCCCCTTGTTATAAGGACAGGCGATTTGACAAATGTCACAACCATAAATAACCGTCTTGATTTTCTTGCGAAATTCCAATGCCATCATGCCTTTGTCCTGTGTCTGAAAAGACAGACAACGCTTAGCATTCATGGTACTATCTCCATTGAGACATGAGGTAGGACAAGCCGTTAAACAACGCGTGCAATCACCACAATCATAATCAACTGGACTGTCAGGCTCAATCTCTAAATTGGTGATTAGCTCACCCAAAAACATATAGGAGCCAAACTCTTTTGAAATGACTAGACCATTTTTTCCAATAAAACCAATACCAGCCCGCCTAGCAACAGCAGTATCTACCAGAGCACCAGTATCAACCATGGCTTTATGCTCTAAAGAGAAATCCTTACACAGTTCTTCAATCCCTTTAGCAAGACGTGCTAGTTTTTCTTGAAGTACAAAATGATAATCCAATCCCCAACTACTAGGGGTTATCTTACCACGTTTGTAGTCTGTTTTCGGAGGCTGAACGGGTAATTTGTGAGGATAGGCAACAGCAATTGAGATAATGGTTTTAGCGTTCTCTAAAGATAATTTAGGGTAAATACGTTCGTCAATATTTTTATGTTCAAATCCTGAATTTGTACCATTTTCAACGCTATGACGTAATGTTTTTTCTAAATAAGCAAAGTCATCTGCGGTGGTAAATCCAATCTTTGAAATCCCTATTTCCTTTGCCAATGCTTGAATTTCTGCCTTAATATCCATTCTTATATTTTAATGGAAATTAAGATTGGCTGCAAGACTATTCGCTTACAAATTGTAACATTTATTGCATCAGTGTAACAGCCTCATAGTTTTAGATAACGCTTACATATGCTATAATCATAGTATGCTATCTTATCTTCGTGTGTTTTTGTTTTTAAAGAAAGGAGCTTTTTATGCCAGCGACCATCTCCAGTCAACTCAAGCATCGTTCCTACAAGGTTTTGCTTAACGGCGAATACATCCATACACTGATGCCAAAGGATACAATCACCCTAGATTTAAAGGCACCTCAGCAAGTATTAACCTTCAAAAAATCAAGAACACAACCGATGATCATTGACGATAATGACCATCTCGTATTAAGTGAAACACAGCCTTTTAAAACATTGAACAGCCTGCCAGTGCAGATAAGCTATACCATTATCTGTCTATTAGTCTTGCCTTATCTACTCCAATCAAATCTAGCCTCAACTATTCTCATACCATTACTTTTATTCTCACCGTATCTCCCATATATCTTTTTTCCACAGTTTATCAATTAGTAGAAAGCCAGCCAATGTCAATCACGATTATTAACCAACTCAACAATCCTTATAACTACACCATCTTGTTAAACGGCAAACCCGTACAAAGCATTAAACAAAGAGAGACCATCTCCATTCCGCTTGAAAAAGGGGAAAACCAGATTAGCTTCAAGTATGCCAAGATACCTGCTATTTCGGTGAAAGAAGGAGATACATTGATTTTAGAAGATCAATTCCCTTTTGCTATCCTCACTCATTGGGGGTTTCAACTCATCTACTTTATCTTCCTCTACTTCGTTAACAGTATCATCCATGCAAAATTGAAAATTATCGTTATTCCTCTTTTATTATTACTCCCAGCACTACCTTATCTCTTACTTCCACATTTTACCATTCAAAGGAGGTAAAGCATGGCTATAACTATTGTCAATCAGACCACACATCCAGCAAACTTCAGTGTGCTCATCAACGGTAAGAAAGTTGATAAACTTATTCCAAAAGAAACATTGCTAGTTGGGTTACCTACAGAACCAGCAACTTTATCGTTCAGATGGTCTCGAACAAAACCTATCCAAGTCAACAATGACGATGTCATTATCCTAACTGACCACAAGGTTAACGCCTTCCTGAGAAACAAATGGGTTTATTTTATCTCTTTTATAGTATGGCTTACGCTAGTTAATTTAATTCGAAAATTTGAATTATTTAACGATTATGAGACTATTTTTAAAACCAACCCATTCTTTAGAATACTACTACCTCCTTCTAATCCTGTCATATGGTTAACACTAGCACAAGCTTTTACCCCTAGTTTCATCATCACTAAATCATAAGAAAAAACGTTATATGTGATTGTAATGACACTCATCACATATAACGTTTTTAGTTTGACTTAGAGTTAGATAGCTTTCTTATCTTGACCAAGTAATCGTTGAATCAATTTTACTAATTCAACCAAAATAAGCATAGTGAAACTTCCAAAAACAACAACTAGCCATTGACTCATTTCTAGGTGAGTCACATGGAAGATGTTTTCCAAGAATGGAATTGTTAACGTCGCTAGTAAAAGAACAAGTGAGCCAACAATTGACCAATTGAATGTTTTATTTTTAAACGGCCCAACTGTGAAGATAGACTGATAAACAGACTTAACGTTAAATGCGTGAACCAACTGAATCAAACCAAGTGTTGCATAAGCCATTGTCAAGGCATCTGCATGAACTTCTGCATAAGTCGTATGTACTGGGTAAGTAATACCATAGAAATAAACACCCAAAACTAAGATAGCTTGGAAAATACCTTGATAGATAACAGCCTCAAGTACTCCACCTGAGAAGAAACTTGAGTTACGACCACGAGGTTTATGGCTCATTACACCTGGTTCTGCTGGCTCCATACCAAGAGCAATGGCTGGAAGTGTGTCTGTTACAAGGTTAATCCAAAGGAGGTGAACTGGTTCAAGAACATCCCAACCAAATAGAGTTGCAAGGAAGATACACAATACTTCTGCCGTATTAGCTGAAAGAAGATATTGGATTGTTTTTTGGATGTTTGAGAAGACCTTACGTCCTTCTTCAACAGCAACGATAATTGTGGCAAAGTTGTCATCGGCAAGAACCATGTCAGAAGCACCTTTAGATACTTCTGTACCAGTGATACCCATACCGATACCGATATCTGCTGTTTTCAGTGATGGCGCATCGTTAACACCGTCACCAGTCATGGCCACGACCTTACCTTCATTTTGCCAAGCTTTAACAATACGTACTTTGTGTTCTGGTGACACACGCGCATATACCGAATACTGTTTAAAGACTTTTTGGAATTCTTCATCAGTCAGTTCATTCAATTCAGCACCAGTAAAGACATGATCTTCTGTATCATTTGGATCAATAATACCAAGACGTTTTGCAATAGCCTCAGCTGTATCTTGGTGGTCACCTGTAATCATGATTGGACGAATACCCGCTTCTTTAGCGACACGAACGGCTTCAGCTGCTTCAGGGCGCTCGGGGTCAATCATACCCACTAAACCGGCAAAAACAAGGTTATTTTCAACGACTTCTGTATCAAGCTCAGGTACTTGTGTTTCATACTTATAAGCCATCATCAAGACACGGAGTGCTTGCTTAGCTAAATCTTTATTGACAGCCAAAATCGCTGCTTTATCCTCATCAGTAATCGGACGAAGAGTATCGCCATCTTCAATCTGTGTCACACGCTTCAATAATTGATCTGGTGCACCTTTGACAGCAACCAAAATCTTATCGTCAGCAATGCGGTGTAGTGTTGACATCAACTTACGGTCAGAATCAAACGGCAACTCACCAACACGTGGTTGTTCCTTAAGCACAGCACGCACATCAAACCCATGATCCAAACCAAATTGAACTAAGGCTGTCTCTGTTGGATCTCCAATCAACTTACCTGACTCATCAACTTTTGTATCATTGGCAAAGTTCATGATACGAAGTGTCATGTTTGAGTGATCTAGGTCAGTTACCGCATCCAACAACTCACCACCAGTGTAGATTTTTTCGACAGTCATTTGGTTCATTGTTAGAGTACCAGTCTTATCTGAAGCGATAATTTCTGTAGATCCGAGTGTTTCAACGGCTGGTAACTTACGAACGATTGAGTTACGTTTAGCCAAGACCTGTGTTCCCATTGAAAGAACAATTGTAACAACGGCTGGCAAACCTTCTGGGATAGCTGCTACTGCAAGAGCTACCGCTGTCATCAAGGCATTCAATGGTGATTCCCCACGAACAAAAACAGAAACCGCAAAGGTAATCGCAGCAATACCTAAAACCATATAAGTCAGAACTTTAGATAACTGATGAAGGTTTTGTTTCAATGGTGTATCTGATTCATCAGCATTTTGCAACATGCTAGCAATATGACCAACTTCTGTAAACATTCCTGTGTTAGTAACAACACCTAAACCACGTCCATAAGTAACGTTTGAGTTTTGATACCCCATGTTCACACGGTCACCAATACCTGCATCTTCTGCTAGAGTAACGGTCAAATCTTTTTCAACTGGAACAGACTCACCCGTCAAAGCCGCCTCTTCAATTTTCAATGAATTAGCTTCAAGTAAGCGCATATCAGCTGGAACAACGTCACCTGCTTCAAGCAAGACCACATCTCCAGGTACAAGCTCTTTTGAGTCTACTTCTTTAACATGACCATCACGGCGCACACGCGCAAGTGGGCTAGACATTGATTTCAAAGCATCAATCGCTGCTTCTGCTTGACCCTCTTGGTAAACACCGAAGGCTGCGTTCAAGACAACAACGAGTAGGATGATAATCGCATCCGTTAACCCATGCATCCCTTCAGTCACAATTGATAAAGCTGCCGCTGCCAATAAAATGATAATCATCAAATCTTTGAACTGATCAACAAACTTTTGGAACAGTGTGCGCTTTTCGCCCTCTTCTAGCTCATTACGACCAAATGTTTCCAAACGCTTTGTGGCTTCTTCTGTGGTCAAGCCTTTTTTGCTCGTTGATAAAGCCTCAAAGACTTCCTCTGGGGACTGCGTATAGAACGCTTGACGTTTTTGTTCTTTCAACAAAACAATTCTCCTTTTTTCTAGTCCAAATAGGCTAACCTATCTGACAAAATTAGTGTTACAAGTCTTTTACATAGAAAAAGACCTGTTTACTGGTTAAACAAGTCTCGCTGTTTAAGACACTGCCGGAAATTTCTTTCGTAATGACGACACTGTCACGGGTAATCCCCGTCTGCTACTCCCTTGATAAAGGTTATTATACACAAAAAACACGACTCTGACAAGTGTTTTCACCTTAGAACAACTTAATCTAAAACCAGTTCAACAGACAAATCATACGAGGCTAAAACACTATCTTCTTCTTCAGAAGTCAATAAATCATATGTCATTTTTAGACAACTATTCGCCATGTCTGCTTCAAAGTACCTTGTCCTAGTTAATAACTTTTGAAGACCCATCGGTGTCGGTATAGTGGCTAAACCTAGCCCATCTTTTTGAAAACGCATAATTGTATTTGGAGTCGAAAACCGTGTCATAAGCATTTCCGAAGGACTAAACTTAATCACGACCTTTTCCTTATCATCATTTTGGTAAACCAAATAATCATAACCACCTTTTTTAGTCAATTGGCAGTCATGTTGCTCGGTAACCAGATCCGTCTCTCCATCTATTTGGATATGGTTGGTAATCAAAACTTTCATTCTTTACAGTCCTTTCCATGTGGTTACTTAGTGTCTTAAATGATTCAAGCCCTACTCATTGTACCAATTTCATCTTTTTCTAGCAAATATCAGTGATTTGGGTATTAAGCGTAAGGTTTTACTAGGGTTTATAACTAACTTTTGTTATAATAAGATTATGTTTGAAAAGATTTTTCGTGACCCTGTCCACAACGATATTTTAATTAAAGACCCGCTTATCTATGAACTTATAAATACGCGTGAGTTTCAACGATTACGCCGTATTAAACAATTAGGAACGACTAGCTATACCTTTCACGGTGGAGAACATAGTCGTTTTTCACACTGCCTAGGTGTTTATGATATTGCTAGACGTATGATAGAGCGCTTTTCAGAGAGGTATGCTGATCTCTGGAATACCAACGACAATCAATTAACTATGGTTGCAGCCTTACTCCACGATATCGGACATGGTGCCTACTCTCATACTTTTGAAGGTTTATTTGACACAGACCATGAAGCCTTTACCCAAGAGATTATTCTCAACAAGAAAACAGATGTTAACCGTATCTTGTCACGTGTCTCTCCAGATTTTCCCAATAAAGTAGCTAGTGTCATCAATCATACCTACACTAATAAGCAGGTTGAACAACTCATCTCAAGCCAAATCGACTGCGATCGCATGGACTATTTGCTAAGGGATTCTTTCTTCACAGGGGTTAGCTACGGTGCTTTTGATTTAACCCGTATTTTAGCGATCATACAGCCTACGGAAGAAGGAATTGCTTTTAAAGCTAGTGGTATGCATGCCGTCGAAGATTATATTTTACGTCGTTACCAAATGTATATGCAGGTCTATTTCCACCCTGCCAGTCGAGCTATTGAAGTATTACTACAAAATTTACTCAAACGTGCTAAAGAACTCTATCAAATAGATAAAACTTTCTTTGAGACCTACTCTCCTTGCCTTATTCCGTTTTTTAATCATGACTTTTCTTTGGAAGACTACTTAGCTCTTGATGACGGTGTACTTAACACCTATTTCCAAACCTGGATTAACCATCCAGATACTATTCTTTCCGACCTGTCCAGTCGTTTCATCAATCGCCAAGTATTTAAATCCATTACCTTTGATGAAGAAAATCGTGACCAAGTTGAAAAACTGCGTCAGTTGGTTAGTCAGGTTGGTTTTGACCCTGATTTTTATACTGCCATTCATAGTAATTTCGATCTTCCTTATGATATCTACCGCCCCCAAGCTAAACACCCTCGCACACAGATTGACATTATACAAAAGGATGGTAGTATCACAGAACTATCTAGTTTGTCGAGCTTAGTAGATGCTCTCGCTGGAACGATCCATGGGGACAGACGTTTTTACTTCCCTAAAGAAATGTTGATCACAGATGATCTCTTCTCAGAGTCAAAAATCACATTTAACCAATATATTAAAAACGAGCATTTAACTCCTAACGGTGAGACAAAAAACTGAACAAGTCTACCTTAACAACTCATCAAACAATTTATAAGAGTTGCTTTCTGTACACTAATCAAACGGTGAAAACGAAAGCAATTCTTTTTTATTATCACATTTCCTTTTTCATCTCAAAAAATGACAAATAGCACAATTTTTAGTAATATAGTAGTGGTGCTTTAAAATAGATTTGTCTTATTTTCAAAGCAAATGGTAAGTATAGAAATAGGGTATCTAAGAAACACTTAGCCCCCTGATGTAAAGGAGACATCATGTCAATCAAATTAGTTGCCGTTGATATAGACGGTACATTAGTCAATAGTCAACGCGAGATCACACCTGAAGTCTTTCAAGCTGTCCAGGATGCCAAAGCTGCAGGTGTCAAAATTGTCATCACAACAGGACGACCAATTGCCGGTGTGACGAAACTACTCGAAGAGTTAAACCTCAATCAAGAGGGCGACTACGTCATTACCTTTAATGGTGGTCTGGTCCAAGATGCTGCAACGGGGCACGAATTAGTCAAGGAAACCTTGACTTATGATGACTACCTTGATATTGAGCTTTTGGCACGCAAACTCGGCGTGCACATGCATGCCATTACTAAGGATGGCATTTATACAGCCAATAGAAATATTGGTAAATACACTGTCCACGAGGCGACCTTGGTTAATATGCCAATCTTCTACCGTACACCAGAAGAAATGGCTGACAAAGAAATCGTGAAAATCATGTTCATTGACGAACCCGATATTCTTGACCAGGCTATCAGCCAAATCCCTAAAGAAGTAGCTGACAAATATACATTGGTAAAATCACAACCTTTCTATTTAGAAGTGGTCAATAAAAATGTCAGCAAGGGCAATGCTATCATCCACCTAAGTCAAACCTTAGGCATTGACCTATCTGAAACAATGGCCATTGGGGATGAGGAAAACGACCGTGCCATGCTTGAGGTAGTTGCTAATCCTGTCGTTATGGCAAATGGCAACCCTGAACTAAAGAAAATCGCTAAATACATCACCAAATCCAATGACGAAAGTGGTGTAGCCTATGCTATCAGAGAGTGGGTATTAAACTAATGTACACCTTTAAAACCCAATTAGATGCACAAGAGCACGATACCTTTGTCATCAATAGCCCCTTGACCAACCTTTTACAAAGTGCTCATTGGTCAACGGTCAAAGACAACTGGAATAACGAACGCGTTGGCTTCTACAAGGACAATGAATTAGTCGCTGTTGCCTCAATCCTTATTCGACCACTGCCACTCGGATTTTCCATGTTTTATATCCCACGTGGTCCCATTATGGATTATGACAATCCTGACTTGGTGACTTTTGTCTTGTCCTCACTTAAAGCCATTGCTAAAAAACACAGGGCTATCCTCATCACTTTCGACCCTAGTTTGTTAATCAGACAATACCAGCTCGGTGAAATTAGTGAAGACAATCCAGATACCTTGAGGCAATTAAAACTATTACAGGACGCTGGGGCTATCTGGTCAGGGCGAACAACCGATTTGTCAGCAACTATTCAACCAAGATTTCAAGCAAACATTCACAAAGAACAGTTTGGCATGGAATTATTGAGCAAAAAGATTAGACAGGAAATAAGAACTGCACAAAACAAAGGACTTACCGTTGACGTTGGCAAACTTGACTTGCTTCCTCAATTTAGCAAACTCATGTCCAAAACAGCTGAACGTAAGCATATCAACCTGAGAAACGAAGACTATTACAGAACCTTGTTAACAACTTACCCTGACAATGCTCATATTGTACTAACTAGCCTAAATCTTGTCCAACAAGAAAAAACACTGACGAATAGACTTGATCAGGCGACCAAACAGACTGAGCAATTTACACCAAAAACAGCACAAGGTAAAATTAAAGAGGTCCAACAAAGTATCGAGCGCCTAACCAAAGAATTACAATTCATCAGAGAAGAGTTAGCAAAAGGAAGCCAAAAAATACCTCTAGCTGCCACCTTGACCATTGACTTTGGCAAGACCTCTGAGAACCTATATGCTGGGATGGACGAAAAGTTCCGTCACTATCAGCCAGCCGTCTTGACATGGTACCAAACAGCTTTGAAAGCCTTTGAACGTGGTGCCAAACGGCACAACATGGGAGGGGTTGAAAACCAATTAGAAGGCGGTCTCATCCAATTTAAATCAAAATTCAATCCGATGATTGAAGAGTATATCGGCGAATTTGAACTACCCGTCTACAAACCACTCTACAAGCTAGCTAAACTAGCCCTTAACCTACGTCAAAAATTAAGGAGAAAACACTAATGGCCTTAACTAGTTTGACAAAAGAACAATTTAAACAATATCTTGAAAAAGTCCCAGAAGCATCTTTTTTACAATCGCTTGAAATGGCTGAACTACTCAGCAAACGTGGTTTTAAGGTGGCATTTATGGCTCATGAAGCCGTAGGTGATATTAAGGTGGCTGCCATTGTTTACAGCAAACCTATGACAGGAGGACTTCACATGGAGGTCAATGCTGGACCAATTGCTACCGATAAAACGTATCTGTCAGCGTTTTATCAGGAACTTATGACTTACGCCAAAGACAATAATGCACTTCAACTTCTTGTCAAACCTTATGATACCTATCAAACTTTTGATAGCAACGGTCAGCCCACTGGTCCTGAAAACACCGTTCTTATCCAACACTTGACTGATTTAGGTTATAAACACGATGGCCTACAAACAGGCTATCCCGGTGGCGAACCTGATTGGCATTATGTCAAAGATCTCAGTCAATTGACAACTGAAACACTTTTTAAATCTCTCAGTAAAAAAGGAAAGCCTCTAATCAAAAAAGCACATTCATTTGGTATCAAATTAAGACCCTTGAAACGCGATGAACTCCATCGCTTCAAAGCGATTACAAGCGCTACTTCTGAACGTCGAGAATATTCTGACAAAGACCTAGATTATTACCAAGACTTTTATGATAGCTTTGGGCAGAAGGCTGAATTTATGATGGCTAGCATTAATTTTTGTGACTACCTCACCAAAATTGAACTGGGTCAAGAACAGCTAAATGATAAAATTAATCAATTAAAACAACAATACCTACACAACCAAGACTCCCCAAAATTCAATAGAGTCTTAAAAGAGTTAGTTAGTCAAAAAGAGACATTTGATATTCGACACGCTGAAGCACTCTCTCTCATTGAAACATATGGTGAAGCAGATATTGATTTAGCAGCTAGCCTCTTTATCTACGATAACAAAGAAGCTGTTTACCTTTTCAGTGGCTCTTTGCCCGAATTTAATAAATTCTACGCTCCTGCCCTACTACAAGAACATGCTATGTCAAAAGCGATTCAACAACACATTCCAACTTACAATATGTTAGGTATTACAGGACTATTTGATGGTAGTGATGGTGTCCTTCGCTTCAAACAACAATTTAACGGCCATATCACTCGTAAAATGGGAACTTTTAGATATTATCCAAATCCCTTTAAATTTAAGGCTATTCAATCCTTAAAAAAACTAGCTAACACCCTAAGAAAATAAA
Source organism: Streptococcus fryi (assembly GCF_053206505.1). Taxonomy (NCBI): domain Bacteria; kingdom Bacillati; phylum Bacillota; class Bacilli; order Lactobacillales; family Streptococcaceae; genus Streptococcus; species Streptococcus fryi. The sequence continues at coordinate 17,558 of NZ_JBRUGW010000009.1, forward strand.
AAAATGAGCCAATAGGCTCCTAGAACATGCCAACAATTAAGGAGAAAGCATCTCATGTCTTTCAGTATTATTACAGCGGAAGAATTTCAAAAGCATTACGAAACTGCTAGTGAGCAACCCTTCCATCAAACCATTGAAATGGCAAACCTCTTACAAAACAGAGGTTTTGCTATAGAATATGTCGGCTATAAAGTAAATAATGACATAAAGGTATCTGCCCTACTTTATACAACAGCTATGTTTGGGGGCAAACACATGGAAATCAACTATGGCCCTATCATCACAGACGACAAGTACCTCGCACCATTCTACCAAGGACTGACAACATACGCTAAACAAACCAATGTTTTGCAACTTATCCTTCGTCCTAACGATACCTATCAAAGCTTTGATATGAACGGTCAACCTATATCTAATGAAAACCATCAGATGATCAAACTCTTAACAGACGCAGGCTTTCATCACGATGGGTTAAAAGTCGGTATGTCTAGTGACTATGGTGCAGACTGGCATTACCTCAAAGACCTCAGTCAGCTGACTGAAGATACCCTTTTTGATTCCTATCATAAAAAAGGCAAAGCTTTAGTCAAAAAAGCCCACAGTTTCGGAATCCAATTAACTACTTTAAAACGAGAGGAACTTCACCGTTTTAAAGCCATTACCAGCGCTACTTCTGAACGCAGGGACTATGATGACAAATCCCTAGAATACTACCAAACCTTCTATGATCATTTTGGGGATAAGGCTGAATTTATGATGGCTAGCATCAACTTCAAGGACTATTTAGATCAGGTAGAGCAAGGACAACAACAAGTATCCGATAGCATTGCCAATTTGAAAGACTACTACCAAGACAATCAAGATTCATCAAAATTTAAAAGAATGCTAAAAGATTTGACTAAACAGTATGAGACTTTTGAAGTGCGTCGAACAGAGGCACTATCGTTGATTGATACCTATGGAGACAGTACTATTGACCTAGCTGGTAGTTTATTCATTTACGGTAAAACAGAAGCTGTCTATCTCTTTAGCGGTTCTCTGACAGAATTTAACCGTTTCTATGCTCCAGCTTTACTCCAAGAACATGTCATGACAAAAGCTATCCAAAAAAATATCCCTATTTATAATTTCCTTGGCATACATGGAATATTCGATGGTACAGATGGTGTTCTCCGCTTTAAACAAAATTTTAATGGTTACATCAATCGCAAAGCTGGTATTTTTAGATACTACCCTAGACCTCTCAAGTTGAAAGCTATTCAGTTTTTAAAATCATTCGCCTACGCTTTTAAGAAAGGTTAGAAAGATAATTATGACACTTAAACTATTATCCTATGAAGAACTACAATCATTCACCCAACAGGTTAGCCGATGTAGTTTTGAACAAACAACTGGTATGGCAAAACTTTTGGAAAAAAGAGGCTATGATGTCTCTATTCTAGGCCTAACAGATCATCAAGAGGAAATCCAGGTTGCTGCTATTCTCTTTCTCAAAAAAATGTTTGGTGGGTTCAAAGGTGAGATTCACTACGGGCCTACTTACAAAGACCGTCAATTTTTAGAACCTTTCTTAAGTGACTTGATATCTTACGCCAAATCCAAAAAGATCTTAACTCTTGAAATAAAACCCTACGATACTTATCAATCATTCGATAGCAATGGGCAACCAACCAGTGATGAAGATCTATCCTTAATTAGGTTATATCAAAACAAGGGCTTTACTTATTCTGGTTTAACATCTGGATTTGAAACGAGTGATTGGCATTATTTAAAAAACCTAAATGACTTTGATGAACAGACTTTATTAAAGGACTTTAATAAAAATAGTGTCCGTAACATCAAGGCTGCCAAACAATTTGGTATTAAGATACGCCATATTGCTTTTGAGGACATCAATGACTTCAAAAATACCATTGATGAAACGGGTAAACGACAAGGATTTGTTGGAAAAAATTTAGACTATTACCAATACCTTTATCAAAGTTTCGAAAATGATAGTCGCTTCTTAGTCGCTGAAATCAATTTTCACCACACTTTACAAGAACATGAAGAAAAGCTAAAAAACCTCAATCCTAACCATAAACAATATCAACAATTAGCAGACAAATACAAAAAAACGATTGAGACATTATCTCCACTAGCACAGCAACATGGAGATAAAGATGTGATCCTTGCTTCTGTATTACTTATCTTTAGCCCAACAGAAGCAACCTATGTTTACGGCGGCTCCTACGCTGACTTTCAAAAATTCTCTGCTCCTTTTTTATTACAATACCACGCTATGTGTGAAACGATTGCAAAAAATATCAAACGGTATAACTTTTTAGGGATTACAGGGGACTTTGATGGTTCAGATGGTGTATTGCGCTTCAAACAAAATTTCAACGGCTATATCGAACGTCGTCCAGGAAGCTTTTTCTACTATCCCAAACCATTAAAATTGAAAATCATTACACTGATTAAAAAATTATTAAACAGACACTAGTACTTATCGAGGAAATCATGTCAACAAAAAGTAAACAACTTACACAAGAACAAAAAATGATGCAGGGTACCGCTTGGTTAACCATTGGCGACTTCCTGAGTAAACTACTAGGAGCTATTTATATTATTCCTTGGTATACATGGATGGGAAAGCATGCAGCAGAAGCAAATGCTTTATTTACAATGGGTTACAACATATACGGGACGATTTTGTTGATCTCAACCAGCGGCATTAACATTGCCTTATCCAAACAAATTGCTAAATACAATACTCTCGGACAAACAGAACATACCGCTGCCTTAGTGCGAAATTTCTTGAAATTGATGTTGCTTTCTGGAGCCTTTTTCTCACTGCTACTTTATCTTGGAGCACCAATTATTTCTAAAGCTACTGGTGTGCAAGACGACCTCATTCCTGTCTTATATAGCCTGTGTTTCTCAGTATTGGTATTTCCAGCCATGAGTGCTATTCGTGGTATTTTCCAAGGTTATACGAATATGAAACCATTCGCCATTAGTCAAGTTATGGAACAAATTATTCGTGTCATTTGGATGCTATTAACTGCTTTTTTCATCATGAACATCGGTTCTGGGGATTTCAAGGTAGCAGTTACCCAATCAACATTCGCCGCTTTTTTAGGAATGGTTGCCAGTCTTGGAGTTCTTTTCTACTTCCTTTGGAAAGAGGACTTGCTATGGCTTATTTTAAAACCTAAGAAACAGGATGTCGTTACCGATTACAAGCCTATTATTATAGAAACCATTAAAGAGGCTATCCCATTCATCATAACCGGTTCAGCGATTCAAACCTTTCAAATCATTGACCAACTGACCTTTATCAATGCTATGTCATTGTTCACTTCTATAAAGTATGAAAAGCTATTAGTGCTCTTTTCATATCTGTCAGCAAATCCCAATAAAATTATCATGATTTTAATTTCAGTGGCTGCCTCAATCGGTGGTATGGGTATACCATTAATTACAGAAAATTTTGTTAAAAAAGATCGTAGTGCAATGGCCAGATTGGTGATTAACAATCTTCAAATGCTGTTTTTCTTCCTTCTACCTGCAATCAGTGGCGCCATCTTACTCTACAAACCACTTTATACTATCTTCTACCCTGTTACTGATAATATAGCCTTTGGCTTGTTTGTGGTGACACTTTTACAAGCTTTACTCTTGGCTAGCTATACTGTCCTATCACCAATGTTACAAGCACTTTTTGAAAGCAAAAAAGCAATTAAGTACTTTAGTCTTGGACTTGCAACTAAGTTAGTGATACAACTGCCTATGATTTATATTTTTCAAGCATATGGTCCCCTTATTGCAACAAGTATAGCGCTAGCAGTACCAATTGTCCTCATGTATCGTAAAATTTATCAGGTTATCCACTTTAACAGGAACGTCATTAGAAAGTCTAGTTTACTGGTCACTCTATTGACACTGATAATGCTCATTGCCATTATCCCGGTAACAGTACTGCTAAACCATTTCTTACCTGCTAATACTAGAATATTAAGCTTTATTCACTTAGCTATCGTAGGCTCCTTAGGTATTTCAGTCTATGCCTATCTATCTCTTAAAACAAGATACGCTGATAAATTTTTAGGTATAAAAGCCCAACAGTTCAGAGACAAAGCACGCATTTCTTAAACGTATTACGCTTCACAACTAAAAAACACCTTCTCGATTGAAAAGGTGTTTTTACAATGTTTTTATTTTACAAAATCAAGTAATGCTAAGAAGCTAGCTGGTTCAAGTGAGGCTCCACCAACCAAAGCTCCATCAACATCTGGACAAGCCATATATTCTGCAACGTTAGATGGATTTACAGACCCACCATATTGAACACGTACTTTGTCTGCAACTTCTTGACCAAAATCAGCTGCAACGACATCACGTACCGCCTTACACATTGTTTGTGCATCATCTTTAGTTGCTGATTTACCAGTGCCGATAGCCCAAATTGGCTCATAAGCGATAACTGAAGACGCTACTTGATCAGCAGTTAAGCCTTTAAGAGCCGCAGATACTTGAGCACCGACAAACTCAATCGCTTTACCAGCTTCATAAGTCTCAAGTGACTCACCACAACAGATAATTGGTGTTAAACCGTTACGGAAAATAGCATGTGCTTTTTTATTAATATCTTCATCTGTCTCATGGAAATAATCACGACGTTCTGAGTGACCAATAACAACATAATCAACTGCCATATCAGCTAAGACTTTTGGAGACGTTTCACCAGTAAAGGCACCTGCATCTTCGAAATAGCAGTTTTGTGCTGCAACTTTAAGATTGCTATCAGTCGCTGACACTTTAACAGCGTTTAAAAGGAGTGGAGAAGCTGCTACAGCAACATCAATGACATCGGTTGATGGCAACTGACCTTTAACTTCCTCAACAAAACTAATTGCTTCTTGAACAGTTTTGTTCATTTTCCAGTTACCTGCAATAATTGGTTTACGTGACATTTCACATACCTCTTCTTTCTTATTTACATTACTATTCTACCATAAAACGATACCTATTTAAAGTAATTAGGATAATTATTTCACAAGTTAAAGTATAAAAAAGAGAGAATATATCTCTCTTTGAATGATTATTTAGCTAATTTTGCTTTAGCAGCATCAGCAAGAGCTGTGAAAGCTACTGCATCTGTAACGGCTAAATCAGCAAGCATTTTGCGGTTTACTTCAATTTCAGCAAGTTTTAATCCATGCATCAATTGTGAATATGATAAACCATTCATACGAGCTGCCGCATTGATACGTGTAATCCAAAGTTTACGGAAATCACGTTTCTTTTGACGACGATCACGGTATGCATAGTAGTAAGAGTTCATTACTTGTTCTTTTGCAGTACGGAACAAGATATGTTTAGCTCCATAGTAACCTTTAGCTAACTTTAAAATACGTTTACGACGTTTGCGTGATACAACGCCACCTTTAACACGTGCCATTTATATTTCCTCCAAATAAATTCTATCTAATAATCTGACTAAAACAATGCCCAATCTTAACGAAGACGTGTAAGCATTGACTTGATACGTTTGAAATCTCCTGCGCTCACCATAGACGCTTTACGAAGATGACGACGTTGTTTCTTAGTTTTACCGTGGAAACGGTGAGACGTGTAAGCACGGAAGCGTTTCAATCCGCCTGAACCTGTACGTTTAAAACGTTTAGCTGATGCGCGGTGAGTTTTTTGTTTTGGCATTGTAAAATTCTCCTATAAAATATTCTAATAACTGACTTATTTCTTGTCAGGAATTGGTGCAAGTTGCATAAACATTTGACGACCATCCATCTTAGCTCTTTGCTCGATAATGGCAATGTCTTGAGTTGCCTCAGCAAAATCTGCCAACACCTTTGCTCCAATTTCTTTATGAGTGATCATACGTCCTTTAAAACGGACAGAAACTTTAATTTTATTTCCTTTTTCAAGGAACTTGCGACCTTGGCGAAGTTTTGTTTCAAAATCCCCCTTATCAATAACGGGACTAAGACGAACTTCTTTAACAGTCACAACACTTTGTTTCTTGCGTTGTTCTTTTTGTTTCTTTTGATACTCAAATTTGAACTTACCATAGTCCATAATTTTCGCAACAGGTGGCGTGGCTTGGGGTTGAATTAGAACCAAGTCAACGTTAGCACTATCTGCAATCGCCTGAGCTTCTGACAATGGTTTGATGCCTAACTGTTCGCCCTCAAGACCAACAAGACGAACTTCACGAACGCGAATCTCGTCATTAATGAACAAATCTTTCTTAGCTATGTTCTTCACCTCTTCATTTTTTTAGAGAAAAACAAATGCGAGCCTGTTAGAACAAGCCCGCACCAGATTGTATTTCATTGCTGAAACTTATCTTGTAGGGCCAGACAACGTTAGTCGCAAGGCGAGAAGTTCTCACTTCTGCTTTTCTCATTGTTATTATTTTACTACAAGATAGCTTACTTGTCAATGATTTCTCTCGCTTTTTTTGAAATAAATGCAACAACCCCTTCAATAGATACACCGGTTGTATCAAAAACAATAGCATCCTCAGCAGCTTTCAAAGGTGATACTTCACGATGGCTATCTTTATAATCACGAGTCGCAATCTCTTCCTTTAAGACCTCTAAATCCGAAGATATTCCTTTAGCAATATTTTCTTTGTATCGACGCTCTGCTCGTTCTTCAACAGAAGCAATCAGAAAAACCTTGAGTTCTGCATCCGGTAACACAACCGTGCCAATATCTCGTCCGTCCATGATAATCCCACCTTGGCGGGCAATGTAACGTTGCTGTTCAACCAATTTTTCTCTCACTGGAGCAAGTGCAGCAACCCACGAGACGTTATTCGTCACATCATTTTGCCTAATCTCAAGAGTTACATCTTTGTCTCCAAGATAAACACTTTGGTTGCCTGATTGATCATCGGATTTGGTAAAAGTTACAGGGTAATTATCCATTAATTCTAAAAGTTTGGGTAAATCACTCTCTGATAATTGATGTGTCAAGGCTAAATAGGTCGCACAACGGTACATCGCCCCCGTATCTAAATACGTATAACCCAAATCTTTAGCAATAATTTTAGCAACAGTGCTTTTCCCACTTGAAGCAGGACCATCAATAGCTATTCTAATTGATTTCATACAACTCATTTCTAATTGATATATACAACATCGCCTGGATTAGCCCACCAAGTGCCACCAGGTCCCACCATTTTTTCCGGATTAAGAGCATATAATTGATCTAGACTAATACCTGACCTAGCCGCTATAGCTCCAGCCCCTTCACCAGCTAAAACTGTCGTAGTTGCTCCGTTACGAATTACCTGATCTTGTGTTTCAACAACCTTCTCTTCCTCAACAGCTTCTGGAGTCTCCTCTTTAGGTTCTTCTTTAGGTTCTTCTTTCTGGACAACAACCTTTGACGGAAGATAGAAACCATCTCTGGATGTTTCTTTTTCACTACCTCCATTTGAAGTGTAGTAAATAATGAGTAACATACCAACAAGCATTAAAAAGAAAATGCTAAACAAAACACTTAAAATAAAACTACTAAAGACCATATCTTTACGATCACTTCTTAGATACTGACCGATTTTTGTCGCAAAAACTTTTGCCTCCCATGGTTTTTTTTGATCCACCATGATTTCCCCCTTGTTAAAATTTAACTTTCATATTACAATAATACTATGAAAGTAACACTTATTCCAGAAAAATGTATTGCCTGTGGCCTATGTCAAACTTATTCTGAACATTTTGACTATTATGATAATGGTATTGTTAAATTCGCTGATAACGATGAGTTAACCATGGAACTTCCATCATCAGATGACTTAACAATAGCTATCAAATCATGTCCAACGAAAGCTCTTACAATGTAGGAGCTTTTTTATCATCCTTATAGACTTCAAAATAATCTAAGGTAATAAAATTATCTAGCAATTCAACTTCTCCTTGAAAATGCTCATGAACAGCCAAGGCATCTAAAAAGTATTTTTTAGGCCATTTCCTCATTTGAAAAAGATAACTAGTATCATCACGCATTATCAGTTTCAAGGTTGATTTTGTCACTTCAATCTTACAGATTTCTGAAATATTCAGTTTACGAGATTTAAATAAATTAAAGGAAACCATCTCCAATGTATCATCTCTAATAACAAAATAACGATGAACACCCAAAATACTAAGAGTCAGAAATAAACCTAAAAGCATAAAAACATAACTCGGTCTTTCTGTCCTTTCATATAGCAAGGATAGCGCAATAAAGAGAGGCATCATTGTAAAAGACCAATAAATAGTCGCCCAAGATAGTTCAGGCTGCCAGTGATAGCGAATCTTACCAAATATTTTAAACATCGTTCCTCAACTTTTTATCTACTTATCATCTATTTAATTAATGCAACACCTTAACCGTGCTAAATCTCATCTTCATGAGAAACAATGCCAATAATCACATCAACAGCCTTTTGCATGGTTTGCAAGCTGACAAATTCAAAGCGTCCATGCATATTCTCACCACCTGCAAACAAATTAGGTGTCGGAATTCCCATAAATGATATTTTAGAGCCATCTGTACCACCTCGAATTGGCTCGATTAGGGGTTCAATCCCTTGTGATTCCATGACTGCCTTGGCAAGGTTAATCGGAGTCATATCTTTTTCAATCACTTTTTTCATATTATAGTACTGGTCATGGAGCTTAATTTGAACACGTTCAGCACCTAATTCTTGATTTATCTTCTCTGCAATCACAAGCATCGTTGTTTTTCTAGCTTCAAAAGCATCATCTTCAAAGTCTCGAATAATGTAACTTGCTTTTGCTTCTTCAACAACGCCAGATAAATCCACTAAGTGATAAAAACCTTGGTAGCCATCTGTCTTTTCAGGTCTATCTGATTCTGGTAACTGTGAATGAAACTCAATAGCTAGTTGCAAGGCATTGATCATCTGCCCTTTTGCTGTACCAGGGTGAACATTCCTACCCAAGAAAGTAATATCCGCACCCGCAGCACTGAAGGTTTCATATTGTAATTCACCAAGAGGACCACCATCAACCGTGTAAGCAAAATCGACGTTAAAGTCTTCCACATCAAATTTATCTGCTCCAACACCGATTTCTTCATCTGGACCAAACGCTACACGAATCTCACAATGAGGAATTTCTGGATGGGCTGCCAAGTACTCCATGGCTGTCATGATTTCAGCAATTCCCGACTTGTCATCAGCACCTAATAGAGTTGTTCCATCAGTTGTAATCAAAGTCTGACCGTGATAATTTGCTAACTGAGGGAAATCATCTGGAGACAACGAATAGCCACTTGTGCCTAAAGCAATAGCACTACCATCATAGTTCTCAATAACCTGTGGGTTAATATTAACAGCGTTAAAATCAGCTGTATCCATATGTGAAATAAAGCCAATCTTTCTTGTCAATTTAGAACTTGTCGCTGGTAATGTCCCAACGATGAAACCATTACTTTCAATATAATGAACATCTGTTAAGCCAACAGCCTCCATCTCTGGTTTCAAAATAGTCAAGGCAAAATCGACCTGACTCTGCGTTGAGGGGGTTGTTAAACTACTAGCATCACTGCGTGTGTTCTCTTTTACGTATTTTAAAAATCGTGGTAATAAGTTATCGTAAGTCATCTTAAACACTCCTTTTTCAGTCACTATTCATTATACCATAAATAGACTAGTACAATATCCTCAAATCCTTATTTTTTATCGAATTAGTGGCATAATATGGCATCGAAAAGCTAGGTTTATCTGTGGATTTATGATATAATATGTCAAAATACATCACTACAGATAAAGAGGTTACTACTAAATGACTGTCGCTACCTTCGGTACATACGATGAAACTATCAACTATCAAAAAAGATATGGCGTATACGCTATCATTCCAAACGACTCTAAAACAGAGCTAGTCCTAGTTCAAGCACCGAATGGAGCATGGTTTTTACCTGGTGGTGAAATTGAATCGGGTGAAAATCATCTAGAAGCCATCAATCGTGAATTACTGGAGGAATTAGGCTTTCAAGCTACTATAGGCGCTTACTTAGGACAAGCTGATGAGTATTTCTACTCTAGTCATCGTGATACACATTACCATAACCCCGCCTATATTTACGCAGTAACAGCTTATGAAGAAATTAGTCGACCTCTAGAAGACTTCAATCAGATTGCTTGGTTCTCCATCGACGAAGCCAAGACAAAATTGAAACGCGGTAGCCATGTTTGGGGAGTTGAAGAGTGGTGTAAACGTCAGCAACTTGACCAAGACAAATAAGGCAATATTGTCAAAAAAGATTTGTTTCACAAAATCATTATTGGTATAATGAACTTAAGCAATTTACCAACCATAGTTCCTAATTCAAAACTAGAAAGCAGGAATCCATATGAGACTTATTAACACAACGACCAGTCACGCCACCCTTGTCAAAAATCAATTAAAGCATACAGATGCTACCTTAGTGGAAGTTTATTCAGCTGGAAATACCGATGTCATTTTTTCTGCAGCTCCAACTCACTATGAGCTCCTTATCACCAATAAACATCGCGCTATTAAAGATAGCGAAATCGAAGCTATTAGAGAATTCTTTTTTAAACGGAAGATTGATTACTCAACCGTAATCACTGAACTCATACGTACCATCCATACTCCTAAACTGATTGAAATCTCTATTCCTCGCTTAAAATCTTAGTGATTTTTACAAAAACATTCATCACCCCCTCAGACTAGCTAATCTATGCTACTTATCTGAAGGGGTTTTTACTTTATCAAGACAAAATTAAAAAGGCACCAAATGGTACCTTCTTAAAATTAATCTTCGTTAACGTAAGGCAATAGAGCCATAACACGTGCACGTTTGATTGCAGTTGTTACTTTACGTTGGTTTTTAGCTGATGTTCCAGTCACACGACGTGGAAGAATTTTTCCACGTTCTGAGATGAAACGGCTAAGAAGCTCAGTATCTTTGTAATCAACATATTCAATTTTGTTAGCTGCGATAAAATCAACTTTTTTACGGCGTTTGAATGCGCCACGACGTTGTTGAGCCATGTATATTCTCCTTTATATTATTAGTATGTATTGAGGGCATCCTCTTCGAACTAAATATAGTCCGACTTTTCTCCAAACACTCTAGAATGGTAAATCATCATCAGAGATATCCATAGGACTAGCTTGCCCAAATGGACTATCGTCTCTGCCAAAGTTAGGTGTCGGTGCTGGTTCATTATAATTCATCTGACTAGGGGCACTAAAGCCTCCACCTTGTGAATAAGAAGAACCCGCTTCACGTGTAGCACGACTTTCCAAAAGTTGGAAATTATCTACAACAACTTCTGTTACATAAACACGCTGTCCTTGTTGGTTGTCATAGTTTCTAGTCTGAATACGACCAGTTATACCCAGCAAGGCTCCTTTTTTAGCCCAATTCGCCAAATTCTCAGCTTGTTGGCGCCAAATTACACAGTTGATGAAGTCTGCTTCACGTTCACCACTTTGACTCTTAAAATTACGGTTAACAGCCAGAGTGAAGCTCGCAGTTGCTACATTACTGGGTGTGTAACGAAGTTCTGCATCACGAGTCATACGACCCACAAGTACTACATTATTAATCATAAACTACCTTCTTAAGCGTCTAACTTAACAATCATGTGACGAAGAATGTCACCGTTGATTTTTGACAAACGGTCAAACTCGTTAAGAGCTACTGCGTCAGTCGCTTCAACGTTAACGATGTGGTAAAGTCCTTCACGGAAATCTTTGATTTCGTATGCAAGACGACGTTTTTCCCATGTTTTTGATTCAACAACAGTTGCACCGTTGTCAGTCAAGATAGAGTCAAAGCGTGCTACCAAAGCGTTTTTAGCTTCTTCTTCAATGTTTGGACGAATAATATAAAGAATTTCGTATTTAGCCATTGATATTTCCTCCTTTTGGTCTAATGACCTACACTCACGTGCAGGTAAGTGAGGCTTGCTCACAAGTAATGATTATATCGCATTTTTAAAACTTTAGCAAGTGATAGATTTATTTTTTATACTATCTCATATATCATTGTTAAAAATCTATCTCTTATTTTTGATATCTATGAGATATACAATTAAATCGATAAGTTTAAAAGTACTATGAATCATTATTATCACAATAAAAGTATCAAGTTCTCCAAAGAAACCATTCAGCCTATTATACCAATTTTTTTAATAGTGCTTAAATAAATTAGAAGTTAATACAGCTTCTCTTGCATCCTACCTTAATACAGATACTATCTATCAAAACTTAGGTATGAAGGGAGTGAATCTAACAATTTTAAATCATAGCTCTATAATTTTTAAAAATAAATCTATCTTTTATTAGTTAGTTCAATTAGTGTTTCTATATAATCATCCATCCATTTATAGTCAGGAGAGCCACTAGATGTTACTGGTAACAAAACAGTCAAATAAGCAGCATCATTTTATCTAAATTGGTCTACATAGCTATAAATACCTTTACCTACAAAACATAAAAGCTCACGATTCCTTATATATCAATCTTGATTTCATATCTATCATCAATAAATACATAACTCGCATTATTCTTATTTGCAAGTGCTAAAAATCGTCTATTTTCTTCTAAAACACTCTCCATCGTGCACCACTCATCATCTATACGATTTTCTACAACATTTGCGTATTTTTTAATAGTGTTAAAGTGATTTTTGATATAATTTTCACTCATCACAAGACAATAAAATTTGATATTATCAAGATATTCTTTTGTAAAAGATTTTTCCCAATCGAAAGGGATATATACCCCTTCAACAATAAGATTTTGTTCATTTTCTATCACGGTTTTTATCATCTCTCGGATAATAGGCCACATATACACTTCAAGTTCAACATCATCTTTAACTGTGAGATCTGTGTAGCGACTACGAATTAACCCCATTTTCAAATGATCTATCGAAAAATAGGGATAGTTATATTTTTCGAGTAATTTTTGAGCAAGTACAGTTTTTCCCGCATGCGATGCTCCTGTAATTAAAATAATCATTATTTTTTATTTCCTCGCTTTATCTAAAAGGCGTTACCTATCTATCATATTCCCAACTAGGCAAACTTCCATCACCACCTGAAAGAAGAGCAATTTCCCGCCAATGCAGGTGTTTTCAAATTTTATGCCCAAGAAAAAATTAAAAAACAGTCATTTTTAGCAAAAATCTACTATATTGTGACTGTTTTACTGTTAAAATATCAGTGAATTAGCTGACTCAGATTGCATTACTATTCGACCGGATAGCAGATTTATTTTCAATCTTAAATCCTAACTTAATCTAACAATTTCGCCAATTCTTCTGCGAGGAGTTTTTGAGCAACTTGTGGATTGGCTTGTCCTTTGGTTGCCTTCATCAAGAAACCTGTGAATGCCTTATCAGCATTACGTTTACCTGATTTAAAATCTGCAACAGCTGCTTCGTTATCTGCAAAAACCTGATGAATAATCGGAACTAGAATTGCTGGGTCAGAAATCTGTACCAAGCCGGCTTGTTCAACGTATGCTTTAGCTGATCCGCCATTTTTAGCCAAATGCACAAATACTTTTTTAGCAATTTTAGATGAGATCGTGCCGTCTTCAATAAGACTAATCATTTCAACCAGATTTTCTGGAGTTAGTGCGATATCAGAAATGGTTGTTTGTTCAGTATTGAGGAACTGTGCCACTTCACCCTGAAGCCAGTTAGACACTTGTTTAGCATCCCCACCTTCTGCAACAGCCGCTTCAAAGAAATCTGAAAGAGCTTTTGTCGCTGTCAACTGACCTGCGTCATAGGCTGTCAAACCAAGCTCTGACACATAGTGATGACGACGTTCTTTAGGGAATTTAGGAAGAGTTGCTCGCACATCGTCAATCCAAGCATCATCAATTTCATAAAGAGGTAGGTCAGGTTCTGGAAAATAACGATAGTCTGCTGACCCTTCTTTGACACGCATGAGAATAGTCTCTCCAGTCGCTTCATCATAACGACGTGTTTCTTGCTGGATTTGACCTCCAGAGCGGAGAATTTTGGCTTGACGTTCCACTTCGTACTGCAACCCTTTTTTGACATAGTTAAAGGAGTTAAGGTTTTTTAATTCGGTCTTAGTTCCAAATTTCTCTTGACCATAGGGACGGAGAGAAATGTTGGCATCGACACGCATCGATCCTTCTTCCATTTTCACATCAGAAATACCTGTATACTGGATGATTTCCTTCAGAGCTGTCAAGTAAGCATAGGCTTCCTCAGGGCTTCTCATGTCAGCTTCAGAAACAATTTCAATCAAAGGTACACCCTGACGATTTAGGTCAACATAAGAATAGCCATCAGTCCCATGTGTGTTCTTCCCTGCATCTTCTTCCAAATGGGCACGTTCGATACGAATGGTCTTTGTTGTTCCATCTTCTAATTCAATCTCAATCGAGCCATTGTAACCAATGGGTTCATCAAATTGTGAAATCTGATAGGCCTTAGGATTATCTGGATAGAAATAGTTTTTACGGTCAAAATGCATTTCTTTATGGATATCCATGTTCAAGGCAAGAGCAGCTTTAATCCCAGCTTCAACAACACCTTTGTTCAAAACTGGTAAGACACCTGGGAATGACCAGTCAATCACGTTAGTATTGCTGTTAGGGTCTTGACCAAAATGGGCAGATGACGGTGAAAAAATCTTAGAGTTGGTATTCAACTCAACATGGACTTCAAGTCCGATGATTGTTTCAAAATTCATTACTTGTCACCTCCAAAAATAATAGGTTGTTGCTTATGGTAGTCAGTAGTTGCCTCAAAAGCAGCTGCCACTTGGTAAATCGTTGCCTCACTGTATTTTGGACCAATCAACTGCAACCCAACTGGTAAACCATCTACAAAACCTGCCGGGATAGAGATACCAGGAAGACCAGCAAGGTTGACCGGAATAGTAAGTAAATCAGCCAAATACATGGCAACTGGATCATGTGATAAACTATCCAAATCGAAAGCTACTGTCGGTGCTGTTGGACCTAAAATCAAATCATAATCAGCAAAAATTTTCTCAAAATCTTGAATAATTAAAGTACGTACCTGACCAGCTTTTTTGTAATAAGCATCATAGTAGCCTGATGACAAGCTAAACGTACCGAGCATGATACGACGTTTAACTTCATCACCAAATCCCTGACTACGTGTCTTGACGTAAATATCTTCCAAGTTCACAGCATCTTCCGCACGGAAACCATAACGAATACCATCAAAACGTTGAAGATTAGAAGACGCTTCAGATGAAGCAATGATATAGTACACTGCAACACCATATTTACTATGTGGCAAGCTAACTTCTTCAATGATAGCTCCTAGACTTTCTAAATGTTTAGCTGCTTTAAGAATTGTCTCTTTAACTCCCGCATCAATTCCTTCTCCCATATATTCTTTTGGAAGAGCAATCTTCATACCTTTAATATCTTGACCAATCTTAGCTGCATAATCAGCTACACCAACTGGAGCAGATGTGGCATCTTTGCTATCCGGTCCAGCGATTACACTAAGCAATTGTGCATTCTCTTTAACCGTTTTTGAGAAAGGTCCGATTTGATCCAGCGAACTACCGAAAGCAATCAAACCAAATCGTGATACCACACCATATGTTGGTTTCATCCCAACGATACCATTAAAAGCTGCTGGTTGACGTATTGAGCCACCTGTATCTGAACCTAGCGATAAATGAACCTGACCGGAAGCAACTGCTGTCGCAGATCCACCTGATGATCCACCAGGAACTTTAGTTTGGTCCCAAGCATTTTTGGTCTTTTTGAAATAAGATGTTTCTGTCGAACCTCCCATGGCAAACTCATCCATGTTAGCCTTACCAACAACAATCATATCTTTAGCGTAGGCATTTTCAATAGCTGTGGCATTGAAAACAGGCTCGTAGTTATACAGCATTTTCGATGCTGCTGTTGTCAAAATCCCTTTTGTAGAAATATTATCCTTAACAGCTAAGGGAATTCCTGACATCACATTGGTCGGGTCAATCCCTTTTTCATCGACAGCTTTAGCCTGTGCTAAAGCAAGCTCGTCTGAAACAGTGATAAAACTTCCGATTGCTTCTTCACGGCTATGAATATCCTCAAGAGTCGCCTTGGTCAACTCCAGTGCTGAAACCTCTTTTTTAACGAGAAGGTCATGTAACTCATCAATAGTTTTATGGTTGAATGTCATTAGGCATCTCCTCCCCCATCCAAAATAGCTGGTACTTTTATGAAGTCTCCTTCACGCTCTGGAACATTTCTAAATAACTCTTCTTTATCATGACCAGCTTGAACAATATCTTCACGCATCACATTTTTGCGATCTGCCATTGTAGTCGTTACAGGCACACCTGTCGTATCCACTTCATTTAATAATTCAACCATATCAACAATTTTGGTCAAACTCGTTGCGAAAGCTACCGTTTCTTCAGCTGAACAAACCAACTTTGACAACCTAGCAACATGGCTAACTTCTTCTTCAGAAATTTTCATCCGTTTTCTCCTTAAATTAGTATCATTTTATTAGCCTTACTTTTTCCTATAAAACTAACATTCTGCATAGGTAACATCATCTTTCCATTTTTCCACACTACTGCAATCAAACATAACTGTTAACAAGGTATTTTGATAAACACTTTTTATTGTTGGCATATTTCTAAACCAATGGTGATTGTCATTGCGTAGTGATGAATGCTACATATAGACTAAACTATTATACCATATTTGACTATTTTTGAGGTGCTAGGATTATAAAGGGAACATAAAAAATCAAGGGTAACAGACACCCTTGAAATAACTTAATCAACAACTTTAGCCCCTAAGACACCTTTAAAATGCTCGACTGCGAAATTATGAGCCTCATCAGATAAGGCTGCGATAGCAGACTCCACGACTTCAACTTCATAACCTAGGTTATATGCGTCAATGGCAGTATGAAGGATACATATATCAGACAAGACCCCTGTCAAAACAACCTTATCCACCTTACGTTCACGAAGACGAATATCTAAATCAGTACCTGAAAAGGCGGAATAATGGCGTTTATCCATCCAGAAAACACGCTTATCACCCTTAATCTCATCATAAACATCACCCAGTTTACCATATAGATGACGGCCACTAGTATTGGCAATATTGTGTGGTGGGAACAACTTCATTTCTGGATGAAACTGATCATCTTCCTCGTGACGATCCATCATAAAGAAAATGTAATCACCAGCTTCATAAGCATCACGAGTCACTTGGGCAATACGTTCTTCAATAGCTTGAGCACGTTCGCCCGCGGTGAGCTTTCCATCTGTCGCAACAAAATCATTGCTATAATCAATTGAGATAAGTGCCTTAGTCATTAGCTATAATCCTCTAATTTTTCAAGAATCCCTTCGTTAATCACTTTAAGGTAGGTCCCCTTCATTCCAAGTGAACGACTTTCAATAATACCTGCACTTTCAAGCTTACGTAGGGCATTGACAATAACACTTCGTGTGATACCGATACGATCAGCAATAACCGATGCAGTTAAACGCCCTTCTAAACCATCCAACTCTCCTAAAATCGCTGCAACAGCCTTCATTTCAGAATATGATAATGTGTTCATCGCCATATTAACAGCTGTCTGTTGACGAATTTTTTCTTCCAGATTTTCGGTCTGTAGATTTAACAATTGCAATCCAACCACCGTTGAAGCTATTTCAACCAAGACCAAATCGTCACTATCAAAAGGCTTATCATTACGCCAAATGATAAGTGTCCCCAAACGCATACCACCACCATAGATAGGTGCAATCGTGGTCAAACCATCTGGGTAAATATCACGTGATTCCACCGGAAAAATCGTTAAATCACTGTTAACTGGAAGATTAGCTTCTGTATCGTAAACCCTACTAACAGTATTGACATAAACCTCTGGAAATTGATGGGCATTAAAAAACTCTTCTACCCTGTCTGTATTCGTCTTATACTTGGTCATAAAACCGAGTAAGTGACCGCTCGCATTGATAATACAAGAATTACAATCCATGATATCAGCGAGTTGAGCTGCCATAGCATTATAAGGTAGTTCACCCTGTAAGCTGTCAATTGAACGTTGTAAAATTGATGTGATTTTACGGGTTTTAGTTAATAAATCTGACATCTTTTTTCTCTTTCTAATTAATCGCACTCATTATAACAAAAAAGTCTTAAAATTGCAATGAATTATCAGAAAATTGCCTACTATTCCTACAATTTCCAAAATTCACTTCTTCCCTAGGCTGAATTGTACACACTCCTAAAAAGCACACAAGAGTCCGTCTCTTCCTAAATGATAGGTGAGAAACGAACTCCTAAACTCTAATTCTTCTAAAATATTAGCATCACCAACTTAGCATATATCCACGAATTAACGTCTATACTGATGTAAGAAACGCGTCATTTTTTCTTGTAGCTCTGCTAATTCTTCAACCGTTGGTAAATAAACGATACGGAAATGATCTGGGTCTTTCCAGTTAAAACCTCGTCCATGAACAAGTAATACCTTTTCTTGTTTGAGGAAGTTTAAGCAGAACTGCTCATCATCATCAATGCGATACATCTCTCTGTCAATTTTGGGGAATACATAAAGACCAGCTTTAGGAGCTACCGTTGATAACCCTGGTATGTCATTGACTGCCTTGGTGATAAACTGGCGTTGCTCATAGAGACGACCACCTGGTTTTAAGAGATCATCAACGGACTGATAACCTCCAAGAGAGGTTTGGACAACTTGCTGAGCAAGTACATTGGAACACAGGCGCATATTCGAGAGCATATTCAACCCTTCAATATAGCCTTTCACATAGTCCTTACGACCAGATAAGACCATCCAGCCAACTCGGAAACCGCAAATACGATGGGATTTTGACAGTCCATTCATCGTCACCACAAAAATATCCGGAGCTAATCGCGCAATCGGCGTATGCTCCAAGCCATCAAAAACCATGCGGTCATAAATTTCATCAGAGAAAATGATAAGGTCGTTTTGACGAGCAATTTCCACAATCTCTTCGAGCAATTCCTTAGGATAGAGAGCTCCTGTTGGGTTATTAGGATTGATCAATACAATCGCCTTAGTATTAGACGTAATTTTTGATTTAATGTCTGCAATATCAGGGTTCCACTCAGCTTGTTCATCGCAGATATAATGCACAGCATGGCCTCCTGCCAAGCTGACTGCTGCCGTCCACAACGGGTAATCAGGCATTGGCACTAGGACTTCATCGCCATTGTCCAACAAGCCCTGCATCGACATAGTGATCAACTCAGAAACGCCATTACCGATATAGATGTCATCAATATCAACATTGGGAAATCCTTTGAGCTGACAGTATTGCATAATGGCTTTACGAGCTGAAAAAATCCCCTTACTGTTAGAGTAGCCTTCGCTATATCTAGCATTGCGAATCAGGTCACGAATCACCTCATCAGGCGCTGTAAAGCCAAATTCGGCAGGGTTTCCTGTATTTAATCGTAAGATTTTTTCCCCATTATTGCGCATACGGTTGGCTTCATCTAAGACTGGACCACGAATGTCATAGGCAACATGCTCTAATTTTGATGATTTTTCAAATGTTCTCATCGATTCACCTCAATTCTCCAAGAGTCATTATTGTACAATTATAAACTTAATTCAGAAAATTGTAAAAAGTTTTCTCTAAAATAATTGAAGTAGCATTAGGTTAATTTATCACTCCAAGCGCTAGATTATCATCTGAAAAGCACCGTGCCGTCTATCGCTTCAGTAATGAGCATTGTATGATGTATAAATATTTGACTTTCTTATTTTGTTAGTAGTATGATGTTGGTGAAGATTACTGCGATAACTTATTCGAGGGGGAATTGGGGTTATGAAAAAATTCAAGATATTAGTTTCTTTGTTTTTTATAGTATCGTTATTTGTAGGCATATTTGTGTTGATTTCAAAAAAAACAGTAGAAACTCCTAATCAGTTCCAAAAAGATTCTAACGCAGATTTTTACATAGTGGGATATAACTTGGTTGTTGGATATAAAATCAAAAAAAACGAGCCTCATCAGACTTCAAAGCAATCAATTGAGGTTGTAAAAGGACAGATAAATCAATTTGTTCAGCGTGCTGAGTTGTCAAATCGCTATTTAGTTTTTTCTGAAGAGGGACCTCCTTTGGGAGTTGTTGGAAGGGTAATTTCAATAGACTTTCAAAAGGGGAATATTAAATATAATCAAACTCCTAATTATGCTTATACGTCATCAGGGGTGTCAAAGGACTACTACTATGCCTCAGAAGCTAGCACGGAAGAAACTTTTATTGCATCTTTTGATTCTAACTTAAAACAAATGGACAAGTATGTTTTAAATGAACCTGTTATAGTTGGAGATTTTTCTGTTGATGGCAATAAAGTATACTTTTTGGGAACAAAGATTGTTGGTGAAGGAACTACAAGCTTATATACTCTACTTAACAATAAGGGGAAACTTGAACTTGCTCAAAAAGACCTATTAGTGGACGACGATAAGTATAGTTATTCCTTTGGGGATAGCGTTGTCAGAGGAAGTGATTTGTTTGTAGCTGTAAGTGGGTACAGGGACAATTCCACCCATGAAAGAATACCAATAGGGTCTGTTTTACATTACAATCTTGCTACAAAAGAAAAATCATTTTTACCTTTAACTGAAATTGCGCCTATCAATATTTTCAATTTAAACGAGAAATTGATTGCTATTGAACACGAAAAAAATGATTTAGGTAAAATTGGCTTTAGTCTATTTAATCTTGAAGATTACACTTCTAAATTTATCGACTTATCTCTTGTTGGGCTAACTGTTGAAGAACATTACTTAAAGGACATTAAACAGCTGGACAACGAGATATTGTTAATATTAGCTGGGGACAGATTGCTTGTTTATGATATTAGTAGTGATGAAGTTGTTTATCAAGATGATATTTCTGACAAAGATGGGTTCCATATTTGGATAAAACAGCACTGATTATTTAAGAATTCTACCGAAAAGATCTTGAGCAAAAAATAAAAACAGTCTTAATTTTTATTTAAAATGAATATGAGATGTATATACAAAAAAGATAAAATTGAGCCATTTTTATCTTTTTAGCAACGTATAAGCATAAGACTTTTGAAACTCATCATATATCAAAATTAGTCAATCATTTTGAAAGGTTTATCAGATATGCTTAAAAAGTTTATTACAAAAAAATATTTAGTGTTATATTTTTTATTCATTGCTATTACTTGGTTACAAGCTGTTGTTACACCAACCTTGGTATCAATAATTGTAGACAGTTTTGAGAACAAAGCCCTTGATAAATTATGGTTGGCCCTTGCAGTAGGGATTTTGGGAAATGTAATTATTCTCATTGGTTTAGCAGGAAAACGTTATTACTATGCTAGAATAGTAGCTGATTTCACCTTGACCATGAAGAACAAATTATTTAAACATTTTCTCTATGACAAAAGTAGAGAGAGTAAAGATATCTTATCTCATCTTGAAAATGATGTTAAACAATTAGAAAACTCCTATCTTGAACCGGCTGTTATTATCATTTCATCACTAGGTTTTACAACTGTTTCTATTATCTATGCTTTATTAACAAATTTTTGGTTGGGCTTAGTGTTTATTTGTTTTTACTCTGTCCCCGCACTTTGTAGTGGCATTGGAAGTAAACCATTAAATCAAATTTCTAAGGAAAAGGTCAAATCGAATCAGGATTATTTATCACAGGTGACAAATATCATTGGTGGCGAAAAAGTTCTTAAAAATTATGATGCTAGGGATTTTTTCTTTTCACATTTTCAGGAGGCATTGTCTAAAAGAGTTGCTCAAGATATCTGTTATGAAAAACAACGAACAATTAATACTATTATTATCAATACTATTGATGCGGTGTGTTCAGTAATGCCAATTATCATTGGTGGGGTTATGACCTACTATGGTTATCTGACTGGAGCTAACTTTGTCGCTATTTACTTGGTATCCCATAATATTGGTTTTCAATTTAATGAACTTTCTTATTTCATCAACACCTACAAATCAACGAAAGAACTTAGGGATGATTATGCTTTTCTCCTTGAAGATGATAGAGTAGAAGATAACAATCTCACTTATACACAACTGTTTCCTATTGCATTTGACCATGTTTGTTTACGTTTTGAAGATAAGTTGCTTTTTGACAACCTATCATTTAAAATCCAACAAGGAGATAAAATTGCTTTAATTGGTGAAAGTGGTTGTGGTAAGTCAACTATCCTTAATATGATTTACGGTGAAGTTTCACCCGATTTTGGTAGGGTAACCTATGATAATCAGGTTCTAGAGAAGGAGCAAATCGATAAATCAATTTCTTATATTTTACAAGAATCATATGTTTTTGATGGTTTATCATTGGAGGATAATATTACTCTAGGCAAGCCATTAGATGACATCAAAATGACTCAGATTTTAAATCGGGTAAATTTAGCATTTTTAAAGGGACAGCTTCTTTACGGTGAACAGCTATCTGGCGGAGAAAAGCAACGTTTAGAAATTGCACGTGCTCTGTATCATGATTGTCATCTTATTCTGGCAGATGAGGTTAAGTCGAATCTTGATAAGAAGAATGCAGAACAGATTTCAGAGATTTTAATGTCACTTCCTCAGACTTTAGTAGAAGTCATTCATCATTATCATGATGAGCTGCTTGAGAAATATGATAGGGTGATTGATTTATCTTCTCATTGACCATAAAAGTGGAAATAAAAATATCTAATTCGTTTGTCAAGTTGCTAGGCACTCAATGGTTTGCAAATTTAGCAAATATTTTTATTAGAGTAACCATTATTGCGAATGTCTACATGATATCAAAAATAGAATTGGTACCTCGATAGTTCCAATTCTATTTTTATGACATTGTAAACTCTTTGGTAACTAACTCATTAGGCTTAGCCAACAACGATAATAATCACTTCAAAAATAAGGATAATAGCAGACTGAAGACAGCCTAACTTTTACCATGATTTACTGATATTGCTGCAGGAGGTTGTTATTTCTTTTGATAGGATTTGGCAATTTGCCTGTCTAATTCACGTTTGAGATGAGGTTCAGGGGCAAATCGCTCCTCCCAATCATCTGGTTTTAATATTTTGTGGGTGATAGGGTCAAAATGTGCCTTACCATCAGGGAATATTTTCCCCATATTCGCCTCATGGACAGTATCAAACAAGGGTTTTGGGTCAACCCCCATCAAAACAAAACTGCCATAGGTCAAATACAGCAAATCCGTCAGGGCGTCCACTTGTCCAACTAGAGGACTTGAAGGGACAGGTTTTGTCATAACCTTACGGGCTGCTTTATCCAGACAAGCATGAAGATGGGCGACAGATTGTTGAAAGGCAACCTCATCTCCTTGACTGGTGGCATACAAAAACTCAACGATTTCCTCTAATTTAAAGTCAGATCGATGACAAGCCTGCTCTAAATCATATAAACGTGGCGTTTCACGTGTTTGACCGTCCATCAATCGATGAAAGTCTTTGACCTTATTAAAATTATCATCCCTACTTCTAAAAGATTTATCTTGATTTAATTGGATAAGACCGTAGTGAGCAAGAGCTTTTGAAATCCCGTCATTATTGTTGGAATCAGTTGTGTAATGAGCTTTTGTTTGAACCGTTTTCAGGGCATTCCCCATAGCAACACCAAGACCTACTCCAGACAACATATCTAGATCATTGTCAGAATCACCAAAAGCCATGACCTCACTCATATCAAATCCAAAATACTCTGCGATGTATTTAATGCCGACCAACTTGGACTGCCCTTTAGCAATAACATCTGCTGAGTACGGACTACTTCTAGTCACCGTAACCTCTGGAAATAAGGTTCTCACCTTATCGTCTTGGTCTTTAGTCGCCACCAACACAACTTGATAAATAGGGTGACGAAGCAGGGCATGCAATTGCTCATGTTTCTGTGGCCGCACACGACGTACTACTTTTTTAAAACCACGTTCAACTGACCGAGATAAGCTGGTCGGAATCATACGACTGACGACCTGACCGACAAAGCTTGTCCCCATGCGGATAATACCTGACCCCAGTAAGCCTGACGATGTCCCTAGTGAAATATCTTGCCGCTGCTCAGACGCATAGCGAATAAGTTTGTAAACAGTCGACTTAGGAAGCTGTTGGTCATACAAGACCTTATCTCTTGTGATGATATATTGACCATTATAGGTAATGGCGACATCAAAACCAAGATTTTCCATATAAGGCTCAACAAAACCAGGACCACGACCAGTCGCAATACCAACAAAAATACCTGATTGTTTCAATTGTTGAATAGCATCAACAGTTGACTTAGAAACCCTTTTAAAATCATTAAGAAGGGTACCATCAATATCAAAAAAAACTGCTTTTATCGCCATAACCCCTCCTTCTAACAACTAAGGCTCACTATCAAACCATTCTATCTAGATAGCGACAACCCTTAACCAATCTTAATTTTTTAAGTTTAATGAGGAAATAATGTTCGGATTATCTCCTCATGATACCTCTTTTATGCTAAAATAAGTATAGCACATTTTTAGAAAGTATGACATTCAGATGAACAAGAAAATCCTCGTCTTACACACTGGAGGAACCATTTCCATGCAGGCTGACGCCAGAGGAAATGTCAAAACCAGCCAAGAAAATCCCATGAGTAATCTTGGCATTGCCTTGGAGAATATCACCATTACAGATTTAGAATTATTCAATTTACCAAGCCCTCACATCACCACTAAGGAAATGCTCACCCTTTACCAAACCATCAAAACACACGCTGACGATTATGATGGTATCGTTATCACACATGGAACTGATACCTTGGAAGAAACAGCTTACTTTTTAGATACTATGGAAGTACCTAATCTACCAATCGTTCTAACGGGGGCTATGCGTTCATCTAATGAACTTGGTAGCGACGGCATTTACAACTACCTGTCTGCCTTAAGGGTAGCTAGCCATCCCAAAAGCATTGACAAAGGTGTCCTAGTGGTCATGAACGATGACATTCATGCTGCTAAATATGTCACCAAAACCCACACTACCAATGTCTCGACCTTCCAGACACCAACACATGGACCTCTAGGCATTATCATGAAAAACGATATTCTTTACTTCAAAACAGCTGAACCTAGAGTCCGCTTTGACCTTGACAGCATCTCTGGAACAATACCGATTATCAAGGCCTATGCTGGTATGGGAGATACGCTGATTAACCTATTAAATCCCGATAGTATCGATGGCTTAGTGATTGAAGCATTCGGAGCTGGCAATCTTCCACCTGAAGCTGCAGGAGCCATTAAAAACTTGATTAAACAAGGAACACCTGTCGTCCTTGTATCAAGGTGCTTCAATGGTATTGCTGAGCCTGTGTATGCTTATGAAGGAGGCGGGGTTCAATTAACACGGGATGGAGTCATGTTTGTCAAAGAACTCAATGCCCAAAAAGCCAGATTAAAACTTTTGATTGCCTTAAATGCAGGTTTGTCAGACAGAGACTTACAGAACTACATTGAAGGATAGAAAATCTCTGATAAGTTTTGTTTTACTGACCTAGTATAATCAAGAAGGCTTGTCCTCTCATGGGGAGAACAAAGCCTTTTCTTATTGTTGTGACTTACGGTAGGATATTGCCTGCACTGCGATAAATCTCATACCATTCTGGGCGAGATAGCTGAACCTTTTCTGCCTCAGCCATTTTCAACAGTCGGTCTGGATTCATCGTTCCCACAATCGTTTGAATTTGAGCGGGGTGACGCAATAGCCAAGCCACTACGATAGCTTCGTCAGATACGCCATATTGAGTTGCATAACGATGAATACACTCCGTCAATGCTGTGTAAGCTGGATGATGCACAAATAACCCTTGACTCAAGTCCACTTGGAAGGGGGACCAAGCCTGTACAGTCACACGATGCAAACGGCAATAATCTAAAACACCGCCATCACGGTCACTAGCCTTATCCCCCCACATATTGACATTCACTCCAGCATCAAACATCGGTGTATGAGCAGGTGATAATTGCAATTGGTTCACTGCTAAGGGCTTGTCCATATAGGACTGTAACAACTCCATTTGATAACGGTTTTGGTTACTCACACCAAAATGCCGTACCTTACCCGACTTTTCCAAAAGATAAAAAGCCTCTGCTACTTCTTCTGGTTCCCACAAAATATCAGGTCGATGAAGGGCAAGAATATCCAGATAGTCAGTCCCTAATCGCTCTAAAATACCGTCCACAGAGCTCAAAATATGTTCCTTAGAGAAATCAAAATAACCCTTTTGTATCCCACACTTTGATTGTAACACCATCTGCTCTCTCGATAGCCCCAAAAGGTTCTGAGCTTGTTTGAACCGTCTCTCCGATTCGCCACCACCGTAAATATCAGCATGGTCAAAGAAATTGATCCCTACAGATATAGCTGTATCAAGTACCTTGGCTGCTTCGTGATCAGCCAAGGATGCCATACGCATACACCCCAAAGCTAAACGAGAGCCTTGGATGCCTGTTTGTCCAATCGCTTGTAACATTGTATTCTCCTTTTGTCTTTAAATGAAGTTGCCTATGCCGTTGTTAATCCAACTCTCTCACCTTAGGCAAATGATTAACTAAAACCTGCCACCTGTCATCGACTTGCCAGTTGACTTGAGTGACAATCTCGACTGCTGTTTTTCGGGCTTCTTCAAGAATGGGGTAATCTTCAATGATGTCTGCCGCTTTAAATTCTGGAAGTCCCGATTGCTTGGTCCCGAAAATATCACCTGACCCACGCATTTTGAGGTCTTCCTCTGCCAAAATAAAACCATCTGTGGTCTCCGTCATAATTGTCATCCGTTGTTGACCTGTTTCTGTCTTGGGATTGGCAACAAGAATCGCATAGGACTGCTTATCACCACGTCCGACACGACCACGTAATTGATGCAACTGGCTCAGACCAAAGCGATCTGCATCCATAATGATCATAATTGTAGCATTGGGCACATTCACCCCAACCTCAATAACTGTGGTTGACACCAGAATATCAATCTCACCTTTTTTAAAAGCGGACATCACCTCATCTTTCTCATCAGAGGTCATCCGTCCATGTACTAGAGCAACCTGTGCATGATTGGCAAAATAAGCTGTCAATTCCTCTTCCAAGGCAATAGCGTTTTTCAAATCAAGGCTTTCTGACTCTTCAATCAAAGGTGAAATCACATAGACTTGCGCTTTTTGCATCAGTTGTCCCTTAACCCAGTCCAAAACAGTCTCAAGTTGTTCATGCTTGACCCAACGTGTGATAATAGGTTTACGACCTGCTGGTAATTCATCAATGATAGACACGTCCATTTCACCAAAAGCTGTTATAGCCAGAGTTCTGGGAATGGGTGTCGCGGTCATCATCAGGACATCAGGATTATCCCCTTTTTCCCTAAAAATTCGCCGCTGTTTGACACCAAAACGGTGCTGCTCATCTGTAATCACCAAGCCCAAACGATGATAGGAGACGGCTTCTTGGATAAGGGCATGGGTTCCTACAATCATAGAGACGCTACCATCGGCTATAGCTGCCAAAGCTGACCGCTTCACTGCGGACTTCATCCCAGAAGTCAACAAAGCAATGGATAGGTCTGGAAACAGAGCCTGTAAACTCTCATAATGTTGTTCAGCTAAGATTTCAGTTGGTACCATCATAGCTGATTGAAAACCTGCTGTATGAGCAGCATACATGGCTAGACCAGCAATCACCGTTTTCCCAGAACCAACATCCCCTTGCAACAAACGGTTCATATGAGCTCCAGAAGCCATGTCCTCTAAAATCTCATCCAAACTACGCTGTTGAGCTGCCGTCAAGTTAAAGGGTAATTGGCGCAATTTATCTTGGAACAAGTCTTTGTCCCAAGCAATCGCTAGACCTCCTGTTGCTGAACGATTAGATGCCTTAACCATTTGCAGTTGTAGTTGAAAATAAAATAATTCCTCAAATTTAACACGTCGCAATGCCAGTTTATAGGCTGCTAAGTCCGTAGGAAAGTGCATAGCAGATACAGCATCCTGACGTGACATCAGCCGATATTTATCAAGCAAGACAATTGGTAAATTTTCAGGTAATAGGGTGAGATAGCCCATATCAAAGGCAACCTTAATCGCCTTCACCAAACTGGTCTGACGAATGCCTTGCGCTACATGATAGACCGGTTGCATGTCATCCTCGACTTGACCAATCACCTTCATCCCCGTCAATGTTTGCTTAACAGCGTCCCATTTCCCAAATATAGCAACCTCTTTTCCTAGCTCAATCTTATCTGCTAGGTAAGGTTGATTAAAGAAACTAACGCCCACAACAGCATCTGTCTGCCTTAGTTTAAAGGATAATCGGTTGCGTTTATAACCATAGAATTGCACATTGGCTGGTGTTACTACAGTCCCTATGACAACTGCTTTCTCACCATCTAATAATTCTGACACCTGACGGTTTTTAAAATCGTCATATCGAAAAGGGAAATACAAGAGCAAATCCTCAACCGTCTCAATCCCTAATTTTTGAAATGATGCAGCCGATTTAGGACCAAATCCTTTCAGCTGACTTAACTGATCATCTAATCTCATCTATCTCGCCTTCTAAAAAAACTCCTGCTTCTATTATACAGGAGTTTTATCTTTTCAGGTATCTTTTAAGTCAATCAATCTATAAAACAGGAACATTCGTTCTTTTCTACTTCATTTTAAAATGGAAGGTCCTCTTCTTCTAAGACAAGGTCACTCAAATCATCTGATACATTGTTTTCACGCATAGCACGTTGCGCACGACTTTCTAATAATTGGAAAGATTGACCTAAAACTTCTGTTACATAGTGTGTCTGACCACTCTTATCATACTTGCGTGTCCGTAATTCACCGTCTATAGCCATCAAACTACCTTTGCTACCATAGCTCGCCAAGTGGTCAGCCAACTTCCCCCAGAAAATAACGGTGATAAAGTCGGCCTCTCGCTCACCGTTTGAAGACTTAAATCGTCTATTGACAGCCAAAGTCACGCGACACACAGACTTATCGGTCGTTGTTTTTGTCAATTCAGGGCTTTGTGTCAAACGCCCAATTAAAATCACTTTATTCATTTTAATGCCTCCTAACTGATTATTCGTAAACACATCGCTTTTTAACAACAGATGTGATATCATTAGGAAAAAGCAAGGAGGAAGCTATGCAAGAACAACTAACTATTCAATTGACACAAACAGAACCTTACACCAATGATGATATCCATTGGCTTCTTGAACATATCGGTCATCCTAACCCTGACATTAGAGATGAGCTGGTTTATGCCAGTTTCTGCCACATGCTACTTGATGAACTCATCACACCAGAACAGTTATTACACCTCACCAAGGTCGCAAAGGAAAAGGAGCTACTCTATCGCCATATTGGAGAGCAAGATAAAGACACCTTAACTCGTTCTTTCACAGCCTTGCTCTACGCCCTAATATTATACGTTGACAATCTGCCAGAAAGCCTCTATTGTGATTGTCTCCCACAAGATGACAAAGAATCTCTCTTTGACATGGCTTTGGATTACTTGAGCGTCGAAACAGACTATCGAGGATACGATGACAATCTTGGATGGATTCATGCCATTGCACATGGTTCCGATTTTCTCCTATCTGCTATCAGTCACGACCATTTCCCAACGAACAGATATGACGATATACTCACATTACTCATAACATTCTTTGAAAAACAAGAAACTGTATTCACTGCAGGAGAAGACAAGCGTTTAGCTCTTGTACTATCTCACTTACTCATCACCGAAAAAATCTCTGCTGAACAAGTCATCCAAAACCTCTTAAAAACCAATCTCCACGATGAAACACCAAAAGCCTATTTCGCTAAATTAAACCTTGAACAATTCTTATCAGCTCTTTATTTCCAATTAAAAGCCGAAAACTATCACAATCAAGATGTGACAATAGCTATTGAAAAAAGACTGGCACAAACGTTATAACAGCAATCAAAAAAGAGCAAATCACCTCACCACAGAGATGATTTGCTCCTTTTTCATCTTTTTAACAAGATTTCTCTAGGCAGTCCAATGTTTTATCGCATCAAAAGCTTCTCCAACTGGTGTCGAAGCATCAAGCTCTATAATACCTCGTTTTTGTGGGGCATTTGGCAAGGCAAGTTCTCTTGGACTACACATCATGCCAAAACTATCCACACCTCTTAATTGTCCTGGAAAAATCAAACTACCACTTGGCATCATGGCACCAGGTAGGGCAACAATGGTTTTTAGACCTACTGCAGCGTTAGGTGCGCCAGCCACAATTTGAACATCCTTGTCTGCTCCGATAGCCACTTGACAAACATTGAGATGATCACTATCTGAGTGTGGCGTTAAAGAGACAATCTCTCCGACAACAAACTTAGGCGAAACATCATATACCAATACTTCTTCAAAGCCTTCTTTAGCCAGTTCAGCATTCAAGCGCTGAATAGCATCTTCAGATAAAAAGACTTGACCATTTCCTTCAATAGCCACAAGGCTTGATACCTCAAAAATATTCCAAGCAACTGTCTCATTGGTTTCTTTTAGGAAAACACGCGCCACAAGACCACGACGTTCAAAGGCTACTTTATGCCCTTTATCATCTTGTACAATAACCATCAAGACATCACCGACATGCTCTTTATTATATGTCAAAATCATGAAATGTCATTACCTCCCTATACTCTTTAAAAACGCATCAATTTCTGCTTTAGTTTTACGATTTTTATTGACCAAACGACCAAGTTCTTTACCGTCGTCAATCACAACAAAACTTGGAATACCAAAAATATCCCATTCACGTGCCAACTCCATAAACTCGTCTCTATCTACTCGGATAAAGGTATAATCTGAATGCTCCATCTCAATATCCGGCATGCTTGGATAGATAAACTGACAATCACCACACCAATTCGCTGTAAAAAAGAGTACTTTGGGACCTGTGGTCTCTAACAAAGCCGCCAACTCTTCATAAGATCTAGGATATTCCATTACTTCCCCCACTGTCTTTATCCAATTTATAATCAATAACTCCCTTGTTATAATGATAAAGAAAAACAACCTTATCACTAAAAACAATTCCGCCCGTCATTACTCGCTTTCGAGGATCAAAATCTGTCGTATAAACAACCTCAATGGTTCCCATAGGCTCAAAAAACTGACGAACCTCTTTGAGTATCGTAGTTTCTAAGACTTGATTGTTAACCTGCTTTTTATGACCCAAAAAAGCAACTAATCCCAATGCACTAAAAATACCTGTTGCTAAAGCTAATCGTTTTCTTTTCATGCCACTATTATATCACAAGTTATATCCTCGTCCAACTCTATAAATGCGAATAATTATATACCATGACGTATTCTCTTAAGAAAGACTTTATCTCAAAAAATTGCTGATGGCTCGCCTTTTGTCAACACTAACATTCCCAACCTACTCGTTTTTTGATATAATAGCACATATAAAAGGAGGCTTTATGACAGACTTATTCACAAAAATCAAAGAAGTGACGGAACTTGATGGTATTGCTGGTTATGAGCACAATGTTCGTCATTATTTAAGAGAAAAGATGACGCCTTTAGTTGACCGTATTGAAACAGACGGTCTAGGAGGTATCTTTGGTATTCGCGAAAACAGCGATAACCAAGCACCAAAAATCATGGTTGCAGCTCACATGGACGAAGTTGGTTTCATGGTTAGTGACATCAAAGCAGATGGTACAATGCGAGCCGTGGAAATTGGTGGTTGGAATCCTCTCGTCATCAGCTCACAACGTTTTACCCTTTATACACGTGCTGGCAAATCTATTCCTGTGATTTCCGGTTCAGTACCACCACACCTTTTAAGAGGAGCTGGTGGAGCTAATCTTCCAAAGGTTGCAGACATTATTTTTGATGCTGGTTTTACGAACAAAGAAGAAGCTCAAGCTTTCGGAGTTACTCCTGGCGATATCATCGTACCTGTTTCCGAAACCATCCTCACTGCCAATCAAAAAAATATCATCTCAAAAGCATGGGATAACCGCTACGGCGTTCTCATGATAACAGAACTTTTAGAACAGCTTAATGGTAAAACACTACCGAATACCCTTATCGCTGGCGCTAATGTTCAAGAGGAAGTTGGTTTACGTGGAGCACATGTTTCTACCACTGCCTTTGACCCAGACATCTTCCTTGCCGTTGACTGTTCGCCTGCCGGTGACATTTATGGTGACCAAGGTAAAATTGGTGACGGAACCCTCATTCGCTTCTACGACCCAGGACATGTCATGATTAAAGACATGAGAGATTTCCTACTAGATACAGCTGAAGACGCAGGTATCAAGTATCAATTCTATACAGGAAAAGGGGGTACCGATGCTGGAGCTGCTCACCTTAAAAATAAAGGAGTTCCATCAACAACGATTGGTGTTTGTGCTCGCTATATTCATTCTCATCAAACCCTCTATGCTATGGATGATTTCTTAGAAGCTCAAGCTTATCTCCAAGCTATCGTTCAAAAACTTGATAAAACAACCGTTGATACCATCAAAGGTTACTAATCTAAGAAAGTCATCAAACTATGAAAATAGGATTCATCGGTGTAGGCAATATGACCTCAGCTATCATTGCTGGATTAAAACAGGCAACAGATGCTACGATTGTCATTAGCAATTCCACTATGGACAAAAGTCAATTAAAAGCTAAAGAACTAGATGTGGACGCAGCAAACTCTCATCAAGACTTGATAGACCAAAGCGATTTAGTGGTCATCGGTGTCAAACCTCAAATCATTGATAAAGTGCTAAGTGAGCTAGTCATTACTAAACCAGTAGTGTCCATGGTAGCTGGAAAAAGTTTGGCACAATTAGAGCACTTAACCAGTCCGAAAACGCCAATTATCCGTATCATGCCCAATCTCAATGCACAGATTTTAAAAAGTACCACAGCTATCTGCTGTAATACAGCTGTATCACCTCAATGCTATGATACTGTCATCAAGCTTGTCAACAGCTTTGGCACTGCTTTTCCCATCGAGGAAAGGGACTTTGATGCCTTTACAGCACTAGCAGGTTCAAGTCCTGCTTACATAGCTTACATCATCGACGCTATGGCAAAAGCCGGAGTCAAATATGGCTTTTCAAAAGAAACGGCACTGGCTATTACCACCAATACAATGCTTGCCACAGCTGAAAACCTCTGTTTACATCATGAAAAACCAAGTGATTTCATCGACCGTGTTGCTAGTCCAGGTGGTATAACCATTGAAGGATTGGTGACCTTGGAGAAAACAGGCTTAAGTGCTAGTCTTATCTCAACCATCGAAGCAACCGTTGAGAAATCACGTGAATTGATGGTCGATGAGACAAGCAAAACATACCCATTACGATAAAAGGTGCTAGGTTTTACCCCAGCACCTTTTTGATATTCTTTAAATATGTGTCTTAAGGTTATTTAGCCATTTATTTATATCTAAACAAATAACATAGAAAGAAATCCCAATAAATTGTTAAGACCATGGGTTAGGATACTGTATTCAATATGCTTTGTCTTATAGCGAATCACAGCTAAAACTGCTCCCATACCTCCATATATCATCCAACTCACAAGATTTGTAGGATTATGTAAATAAGCAAATATTAAAGTCCCAATCGCATGACCAAGCAAACGATACCGATCACCAAATAAGTCTGGAATCAAACCACGACAAATGATTTCCTCACTGAGAGGTGCCATAATCACAATAGCTAAAAACATAATCACTACGGGTAACTTTTTAAAAATAGCTTCAATCAATTCTTGATTAGCTGTGTCATCAACACCTTCAAGACTCAGTAAAAAATGACCGATAAAACTGATCAAAATAATGCCTACTAAACCCAATAAACTGATCAAAATATTTTTAACAGATAGCCAATCACTTAATTCTTTAGTCAACAAATGCCAACGACGACCAAGGCATATAAAACTCACAATCGCAATCACAAATAGACAAAGACTGATAACCATGATAACAGTTTTGTCTATTCCTTCAGCTGATAATCCCATTGCTAACACCAAAGGAAGTTGGCTAAGAATAATTAAACCAACAATCTGCAACACACGAAGTCCTTTTTTTAACATCAATCATTAACTCCTTCTATAATTTTTTTGATAAGTAACATATATAACCAGCAAAAGACCAACAAGCCATGCTAAAACAACTAGTAAATGCCAATCATTAACATTGTATTTGCCATCTTGTTTCATCCACTCTATGTAGGCACTTAGAAAACTATATTGGGCCATATGTTCCAAAGAAGCATTCATTTGACCAACTATCGGTAACACTATGGCAGATAGCATGACTGGTAAACTAGCGATAGTTGCCTTACTCTGAGTATCACAAACAACACCTATCGTTAAATAAATCACTAAGAAAACAAGAGCAGTCAGTGTATTCACAAGCCAATAGCCCAACCAATACCCTGAAAAATCTGCTTTCAAAACCACTTGTAAACCAAGCATATAAACAAGCGTCAAAGCCAAGGGCAACACCGCATTGGCTATCAGATAAAGACTTGGTTTGACACCGACCAACTGCAAACTACGAGCATTATGTTTCTCTTGCTCCTCAGACATAATAAGACTCATCAACTGCCCCGCATTAGCATGTACCATTAACATGCCTAATAAGACAACAATTTGGGGGTCTTGACCATCTTGATTATACATAAAATGATATAAGGTAATCAAAATAAGTGGTAGAAACAATTGTGTCAAAAGCGTTTTATTGGCTAAAACAATCGCTATTCTCAGCTTAATCAGTGCTATAACTTCCTTAATCATTTAAACGCCCTCCTGTCAACATGATGAAAATATCTTCTAACGTCGGTTCGCACGAATGAATCGTCTCAACTGTACTGGTATCACCAATCTCTGCTAACGCTTCAAATCCCAACTCACGAACACTGCCATCAACATAGCTAATCTTAAGCTTTTTATCACGATGGTATTTTTTAATCAAAGATTCTGGAGAATCAGTCTCAACCAATTTCCCTTGATAAAGTAGGGAAACCTTATCGCATAGCAAGGTAGCCTCATCCATATCATGTGTTGTCAAGAAAATGGCGACACCTTTTTGTTTCAGTGATAACAAGAGACTATGAATCGCACGAGAGGTTGAGGGGTCTAAACCACTTGTCGGCTCATCCAAGAAAAGTAAGCGTGGGTTATTGAGTAAAGCTCTGGCAAGAAGCATGCGTTGCTTCATACCTGTCGATAATTTTTCGGCGATTTGTTTACCATCTTTTGATAAGCCAACTAACTCTAGTACCTCATCAATTCGACTTTTAGGCAAGCCGTAATAGTCCGCATAAACTTGTAGATTTTTGAATAAAGTCATCTTTTCGTAGAAACCACTGTTATCACTGACAATCCCCATTTGTCTGAAATCAGAACTGGTCAAGACGGATGGGTGCTTATCAAAAACCGTTATCTCACCTTGATTAGCTACTAATTGTCCCGTCAAAATATTGATTGTCGTTGTTTTTCCAGAACCAGATGGGCCTAAGAAACCTAAAATTTCACCTTCTTTTAAATCAAACGAAATATCATTTAAAGCCACATGCCCATCAAAAATCTTTGTCAAATGCTCAACAGTAATCAATGTTTTAAACATCATATTCCTCCTTTTTATTGTATCAATAATGATTGGCTCACTTTATAGTCTTTTATCCCAAATGGCGCGTGCCAGTATGAAGCAAATCACCGTTACACCACTAAGTAAATAAAGCAGTTGTTGGTAAGGCAATACTACTTCAAATAACACAAACAAAATCGTTAAGATAAGCTGCAATAGCATCACAATGACTAAAGTGGTCAAGGCACTTAACCGCTCAACGTCACGATAACGCTCATCGTATCTCTTGATATAGTGTGCCTTCAAACGATCCTCATCTTTCAGCAGTTGCTGATAAAATAACGATAGGACTGCCATACCAAACGTTATACCTACAAAAAATCCTCTGGTAAACGATTGCTTCTGAACAAAAATGAGGGGCAACGATAAAACAATAGCCAGTTGTAAACTTTTTAGACCTAGAGTTAAGCGCTTACGATAATCTATAAGACTTGGTTTTTTAGCAAAATTAGTCACGATTCTCAATAACATCAGACACATCCTCCTCAAAAATAAAAACATCTTCAATCGTTTTTCCAAAAAAACGGGCAATTCTAAAAGCTAACTCTAACGAAGCGGTATAACGCTCTTTCTCAAGAGAGATAATTGTTTGTCTGGTAACACCCATCAAATCAGCCAACTCTGCCTGACTCAGCTTTTTAGCTTTTCTCAGTTCTTGAATTCGTGTCTCCATAACTACCTCCTTTTTTTGTTAAATCAACTTTACATTTTAAGTATAGTTTGCTTTACATTATTTGTCAAGCTTTTTTGACATTTTTGAACTTAACTTTTCATAAGAGAGACTTTTTATCCTCATGACTATTTCTTTATCAGACATAAAAGAGACTTGAATATCAAGCCTCCTCGGAAATAATTATCATAAGCTGTTTATCAGAGCCGTCAAAAATAAGCGTTTTTTATTGTGCTGACTTCCCTTTGTCAAAATTAGGACGATAGCCCTCAATGAGTTGATCATTCTCCATCACAAAAGGAATCGCTGTATTATCAACTGTATCAACATCATAACGATTCATCAAATAATCACTCAAATCTTGTCGTGTGTCAAATTGTACTAATTGGTAAGGTTCCGTAAATGATAATTTCTCTAAAAAGTAGAGTTTCCCTTCTTTTTCCCACAATAAGCCAACATGGCCAATAAAAAGCTGAGCGGTATCTTTTTTTTCCTCAAAATTGCTATTAAATACTACCGAAACCATGCTAATCTTGTCGTTAGTGAAACGAAGACCCTTATTCTGCCAGTTTTTCTTCAAGGTCTCAACATGTGTCGCCACATCCGTTGTATCCTGAGTGGGAATATGAGCAAATAAACTTAGAAACTCATTTTCATCTCCTCCATCAAGAAGGTTAGGTTCGGTAAGAACGATTTCCTTCTCGGCGAACAACATGGTATCATCTTCTATCTTAGGATCTTTAATAGCAATAAATTCGTTAAGCAAACGATAAGTCGTTAGACGGCAATTATGCCCCAAACGTTCTGCTTGTTTAGCTTCCCAATGCTCCATTAAAGACAATTGATCATAAACAGGAATTAAACCATCAATTGTTTTGAAACCACTCTTAACCAAATCAAGATGATCAATCGTTTCGTTATATTCATTTAAATCTTTAAAAAAACCATCTAAGGCTTCTTCTGAAACACCCGCAGCCAAAAACTCAGTTTTAACATCATCTTGAGTCTGCTTATCCACTAAATTAGAATAAGTCAGTTGATTCTTTTTTTCAGGCTTGACTTGCTCCTGTCCACAAGCCACTAAACCTAGACTTATGAACAGAACCATCAACACAGATACCCAATATTTCATTTAACTCCCTTTCTTTAAACCAAAAGAGAGAAAAACCATTAAATCCTTTTAGTTTTTCTCTCTTCATCACAAAACAGTTTGTATAAATGCTTATTTTAAGCGTTCTACATCTCGCGCAATCACTAATTCTTCATCTGTAGGTACCACAAGAACACGCACTTTAGCATTAGGTGTTGAAATATCCCCTGAGTTACCAAAGACGTTCTTTTCAGGGTCAATATCCATACCAAACCAAGTCAAACCTTCCACAATCGCTTCGCGAACTCGTACAGAATTTTCTCCAATGCCTGCTGTGAAGACTAGGGCATCTGCTCCATTTAAAACAGCAAAATATTGACCAATGAATTTTTTAAGACGATCAACAAGCATATTGAAAGCCAGAGTCGCTTTAGGATCACCAGCCTTTACACCTGCTTCAACTTCGCGCATATCACTTGACACTTCAGCAATACCAAGAATACCTGATTGCTTGTTCAAGACATTGACAACATCAGCAGCATCTTTCAATTCTGGGTCGTTTTCAATTAAGTAAGGGATAATAGCTGGGTCAATATCTCCCGAACGTGTTCCCATCATTGGTCCCGCGAGCGGTGTGAAGCCCATAGATGTATCAACTGACTTACCACCATCAATAGCTGAGATTGAAATACCATTACCAATGTGAGCAGTAATCAATTTTAATTCTTCTAATGGCTTACCAAGTAATTTAGCCGCTTGACGTGAGACGAAATAATGTGATGTCCCATGAGCACCATACTTACGCACTTGGTAGTTATCATAATACTTATTAGCGATTGGGTAACGATAAGCTACTTCTGGCATTGTTGTATGGAAAGCTGTATCAAAAACCGCAACACTTGTAATATCTGGCAAGATTTCCTTAAAGGCACGAATACCTGCGATATTAGCTGGGTTGTGTAATGGCGCAAGAGATGATAACTTCTCGATTTGAGCAATGGCTTCATCATCAAGTAGAACAGATTCTTTAAAGACTTCACCACCTGCTACTACACGGTGTCCTACACCTGTGATTTCATCATATGCTTTAATAATATTAAAACGAATCAAATCATCCAAAAGTAATTTTACCGCTTGTGTATGGTCAGCAATATCTAGGATTTGTTTTTCTGATTGATCATCAAATTTCACCGTCGAAATAGAATCTTTTAGACCGATACGCTCAACAATACCCTTAGCAAGTACTTCTTCTTCAGGCATCGTGTAAAGTTGCCATTTTAGACTTGAACTACCGGCATTGATTGCAATTGTTTTTGACATGTTTCACCTCTTAAAAATAGTTAGGATTGATGTGACGCTTTATCATTCTGAATTTTTTGCTTAAAGCGTTTTCCTATTTGCTATTATACCAAATTTTTGACCTAAATGTTACTTTTGCGTTTCCAATTTTTGAATTTTTCCATAAATTGCCGAATCACTTCTGGATTTTTTAAATCTTGTAAATGGTAAACAAAGGTTTCAATAGGTTCTGATAAGGCTTTTTTTAGAACAAAAAGTGATTTAGCATGTTGCTGATTGGCAAAAAGCGTCTCTGGTAGGGCAATAACAGCTACTACCGAAGCATGAGCTTTGAGCCATTTTTTCAACAAATGACTTTGTTCACTAATCAATAAATTAGAAGGCGCTAGCAAAATAGCAGTGCCATGAGGTTTTAAATACTTGAGCGCTTGCTCCATCAGCAAATGATGGGCATAGGTATGCTCACCTGTAGCGTAGACTTCATAACGGCTAGCAATCTCATCGTTAGGGTAAAACCC
This sequence comes from Streptococcus fryi, assembly GCF_053206505.1. NCBI lineage: Bacteria > Bacillati > Bacillota > Bacilli > Lactobacillales > Streptococcaceae > Streptococcus > Streptococcus fryi. Next base: position 56,857 of record NZ_JBRUGW010000009.1, read on the forward strand.
AATCGGCAAATCACTAACAATCACATCACTTTCTTTGAGGCGTTGTGGACGAACAGCATCCTCTTGGACAAAGTGAGCATCATCCCCCATCACATCAGCAATGCTGGCAGCTAAATCAATCAATAAATCATCCAGCTCAATCCCCATATAATCCAAGGTCTTCGAACTGTTAATCAGCAAGGTCTGACCAAGATTACCAGTCCCTGAGCCAATGTCTAAGACATCTAGAGTATCTTGATTGGTCAATTCTTCCACTAAAAATAGCATGATAAAGCCGATGATGTCTGGTGTAAAGTGATGATTTGACTGTAAAGGCTCCGTCTGAGCAGCTTTGATAAACAAAAATTGGAACGTACGACGCCATTCTTCTTGGCTTAATGCCAAGTCTTTCAAGACCTTATTGTTCGTTTTAATAAGCTCATCTGACCCCTCACCAGACAGATAATAAGCATTTTGTTCAATAATAGCTTCGTAGATATGTGTTTTTAATTGGTTTTGAATGGTTTGACAATTTTCTAACAGCAAATCGTAAGCTTGCTCAATTTTTTCAAAGTTCATAAATACTCCAAGTGTTAAAATGAAAACGAGTGATACGGCTCGCTACCCTGTTGTTACTATCATTCAATCATCTAAAACAAACTACATTAGTTGCAAGTCTTGTCAGTTGATGTCACTGCTAATTCACATTGCTATTTGATAAGCACAGGATAAAAATATAGAAAGTTGGGTACTTTTGCCCCAACTTCATTGTTTATCTTATTCTAACACAATTTATACTGAAAATCTAATCTTGATTGTCTTTAATATCTGTCGTTTCTTCAGTCTGTTCTTTTAAATCATTTGCTTTTTCTGTAACTCCTATCTCGGCACGAAGATCAAAATCTCTATCACTAATACTATGAGTTTCCTCTGTGCCATTCTTATCTAGTTTTTCTTTTTCTTTATTCCCCTGATGATGCAAAAAATGAAACTGATACTGATCCGAGTCAATCTGAACAGTAACTAATAGCTGATTACCATTTATCTCATAGTTACTCTTTCCAGCATTAAATGTCAATTGACCTGTCTTTTCATGAGCCAGCTCCTTGGTTAGCTCCGCAACTAATCTAGCATGATTTTGAGTGATGTGGGCTTGATGTTGACGCTCCGAAGCTATAACGCGGTGCATATAAAATTGTATTAACAAGGTAAAAATAGAAGCGATTAATAGAGAATACAGCAATACACCAGCTTTAACCCTTTTCAAACGCATACAAAAAGCTCCTCTCTAGACCATTTTCAAACACAATATCCACTTGAACAATATGCCCAGATAAGCTTATATTGACATCTCTTACACCATATAGCATAGGTTGATAACCCCTACCACTAGCATTTGTTTTGCGAAAATCATCTTTTTTAGACAAACCAAACGCCAGTTGCTGTTTGTCTTTTTGGACATACAATTTCTGATTTTCCACCTTGACAAACTCTGTCCCGTCAAGCTCTGTTCTAAACTGTTGGCAAAACAAGAGCCAGTTCCCTTGATAACTGTCTGACAAAAGATGGGTATGGTGCTTTAGCAATTGCGTCATACTCTGATAAACACTCATACTTCCTGCTATAACCAAAAGAGCAACCAAACATTCCAGTAAACTAAACGCCCTTACTCTAATTTTTCGTAATCTCAATCAACCGTTTCCCTTCATGTAGCACTTGGAAGCTCGTCTCATCACGTTGAATGGCAATTGACGTACCATTTAACGATAGGTGATCCTGCTTAGTCTGAACTGCCATAATAGCTATATTTAATACCTCTTCCTGCCTCAAATGCTCTTTCAAAATACGATTTTGTTGATTGAGAACACCTAGCAACAAACTCACGATACTAGCTAAAATAGCTAACCCTACCAAACTCTCAAGGAGTATTATGCCCTTGACTCTCCGTTTTTTTGTATTTACCGCTACCCAAATAGACTTGATACCTAACATCTTTTTCATTCGTCCTAAATACTAATTTAGCCAAACTCGAATTACCACCTTCCTTATCAAAGACAAGCGCTTGACTTCCTTGAAAATGCACTGTTCTTGGTAATTTCAGTTCTTGATAGCCATTTGTCACTGACTGTTCTGTCACTTGCAGAGTGATTTCCTGACCTCTTGTCGCCGCTAAAGTTTGACTTTCTAAATACATGTTTTCAAAATCCATGAAAAACAAGCTTTCTTCTACCTTCGTAAACACATGGTTAAGTGACATTGTCAGACTAGCAAGCACAAAACTTGTGACAAACAAAGTCAATAAACTATCCAATAGTGTAAAGGCTCTAACCTCCGATTTGAGTTCCTTCACCACCATTAGCAAAATGTTCATTATATGCCTCCACTTGCTTTTCTGTGATATAACCTGCTGTTTGCATTCCTGATAAGGTAGCTTGCTCACCGGTTGTCATCTCATACAACTCAGCTTGGCTAGACACTACCTTAACAATAGCTGCATTACCTGTTTTCTCGACATTTTCTTTTTGCTTACTTAAGTTAGGTACAAAAAGAAGCATCAGGACACTAATGATTATCAGTACCATTAACATTTCAATGCGTGTATTTTAATTTTGTATTTAATATGTAGAAAGTTCATTCAATACACCAGCTAAATCCTCAACCGTCACAACCTCATCATCCTTGATGGGTTCACCATCAAGTACCACATCAAAAA